>WFUL01000226.1 GCA_015484985.1 Anaerolineales bacterium
AGCCACCGAGACGAAGTTGTATAAGGCGGGTGCGGATCGGGTAGTGACGCCTTTCGTGATGGCCGGGCATCGTATCACCAGTTTGCTCATCCGGCCTTATGTGGTGACTTTTCTCGACGCCGCGCTCCGCAGCGAAACCTTAGAATTGTGGTTGGAGGAGGTGCGTGTAGCCCCCGATTCGCCTTTAGTCGGCAAGAGTCTGGCCGAAGCCGACATCCGAGCTAAAACCGGGGCGAACGTACTGGCCATCGCTCGGGGGGAAGCTCAGATGGATTGGTCGCCTACATTGCGCATTCAACCCAATGATGTCCTCATCATCCTGGGTCGCCGGGAGCAAATTCTGGAAATCGCCCGGGTGGCCCGGGACGAGCGTCTGGTGCGCCTGTTGAGCCGAGGTCCTGAAGGCCGGGCCTGGGCCCGGCGCTTCCCACTGCGTTTTCCCCGGCGCCGATAGGCATAATACCGGAGAAAGAAATCGTGGTGTGGGGAGGCGCATCCACCTCACATCACGATTTCCATATTCCCCCAGGGCCCTGAGCCTGATTAGGCCTGCGCGCCACGGAGAGAAATTTTCTTAAAGAATGGACAACGCCAGGGTAACAAAGTGTGTGGACATCACTCCCCTTTGGGGGATCGGTACATCACCCGGAACCCTCGTTTGCCGATATGCAGGATATCGCCGGCTTCCAGGGCCAAGCCGGTGGAAGAAACGGGCGCGTAGTTTACCCAAGTGCCGGCCACCGAGCCCAGGTCCGCTACGTAGTATCGCTGCTCCCCCGCTTCATACCAAAAGCGGGCGTGACGGGGCGAGATGGAAGGGTCTGGCAACACCCAGGAAGCCTGTTCGGGATCCGAACCGACCACCACTTCCCATGCATGCAACTCGTAGGCATCCGCCTCTTCGCTCTCCAGGGGCAGGAATTCCAAGACGCGGTCAGGGGGTTGCGCGGTTGTGGAGGCCACTGAGGCCCTAGCGGGACGCGGCGTGGGCAGGGGTGCCTCGCGACGTCTCCGGTATTCCGTCCAGGATCCCCAAAGCAACACAGCTAGGAGCAATGCGCCACTGAGCCCCACAAGCATGTAGGCCCAAGGAAAACGGCCGGGTTCCAACATGATGTCTTCGGCCACTTGGGGTGGTGGGGTGGCCTCGGCAATCTGGATGCGCACAGGGAAGGAAGGTGTGCTTCCCACTAGGCCAAACTCGTCTTCGACTTCCAGGCGTACGGTTCGGGTCCCAGGTTCTGTGTACGAAGTGAGGTCCCAAAGAACTTGTTTAAAGGGTGGACCGGTGATCTCGGCCACGGGTTGTTCGTCTACATAGAACACCGCGCGGCGCAGGTCGCGCGAGATGTTGTCGGGGAATTCCACGTGGAAGGGGAGGCGCCATTGGGTGGGTTTGAGAGCCTCGGGCGTACCCTTTTCCTCTGGTCGGGTATAGACCCGGACAATGGTTTCGGGTAAATCGTCCAGTACGGGGACAGGAGGACGCAGATCCAGGGGGAACAAGAAGGCCGGCGAGCGACTGCTCTGATTCTGCCAGTTGACCTGTACCTGGAGATTCACTTCGCCGCCTTTGCGACGCTGGGAGAGATACTCCAACACGTACAGACGGTCCCGGCGGGCAAAAGTTTCCTTGAGGTCGGGAAGAACTTCCGTGCCTGAGAATACCAAGGCTTGTCCTTGGGTTTGTTGGGTGAAAGCTTCCCACGCAGGGAGTTGCTTTTGCGCGTTGGCCCGGGAACCCACAAGCCAAACGGACACCTGGATATTATGGGCCTGGGCCTGCCCCACCAGCGCGGGCAGGCCGTTCAGGTATGCGTCATCCAATGGTGCAGTGATGAACAGCACCGTACGCGTCATACCCGGTCGTGGCGGTTCCTGCTGGGCCAGGCGTAATCCTTCGACCAAGGGAGCCAGACTGGGGGCCTGTTCCTCTCGTGGTGGGGTATAGGATTGGAGCACGTCTAAAATTTGCGCAGGGTCGTTGCTTTGAGGGATTTGTGGTCCTCCGGCCACGACGAGGCTGATTTGGTAACGGTCCTTAGGTGCGGTTTCCAACCAACTACGCAGTTGGTAGAAGATGTATTCATAGCGACTGACACCACGATTGTCCCGTATCGTAAAGGATTTGGCTGGGTTCAGCACCAAGACAACATGCATACCTGGCGAAAAGACCCGCAAATTTTGAATGGGCACCGGTTGGCCGTCTTCCAGAACCGTGAATGCATCTTTGGGTAAATTCGGGGGAACTTGTTGAGCCTGATGGTCCCACATCCAGATCCAGGCCTCCACAATAGGGAAGCGGGCAGGATCGGCATGGAGCACCCGGATCTCTAAAGGGGGCATGGAGGCCGCCCGGACCGTCCAGGAGGTCCCTCCGATGCCGATGGCCAGGATAAGCACGAGCAAAATGCCCATGGCCTTGATTAGATAATTGTCGGTAACATAAAGGTATGATGCCTTTGTGCAGCGACTATGGGACATCCGCGTTTGCTCCTCGATTGAATCCACTCCCCTGCCAATGCCCACTGGCCGGGGAAGGTAATATCTGGGGTCCATTCTCCAGGTTTGTACCGGTTTCGAGTATACTGGAAAGGCCGCTATCGTGGAGGTGAAACCGTGGATTTTATGAACACATCAAGGCGCTCCATGCTCTTTGGAATCGTGTTTGTGATGGGTCTGATGTTGACCGCGTGTATACCGCAAAAGGCGCTCCCTACGGTGGTCGTCACCGTGGAACCCTCCCCGGAAATCCGAGTGGTCACGCCCACGCCGCCCCCCTCTCCTCCTCCTGTGCTGGTATTGTGTTACGGCCAGGAACCCCGTTCCCTGTACCTGTACTCCGGTCAGCTTAATTTGACAGCCTGGAACCTCTTGCAACTGCTGTATGACGGCCCCATGGATTATCGGGACTATCAGGACGTGCCCGTCCTTCTGGAACGTCTCCCCTCTCTGGAAAACGGTGATGCGGTTGTCGAGCCGGTAAAGGTACGCCTGGGGGATACCATTGTGGATGCCGATGGTCGGGTGGTGCGCTTACAGCCTGGGGTACGTTACCGACCCGCGGGTTGTACGTCCGACGACTGTGCGCGCACTTTAGGCCCGGAGGAAGAAGAGGTCACTCTGGACCGTATGACTGTGCGCTTTCGCCTGCGCCAGGATGTCCGCTGGTCCGATGCCTGGGGCGTGACGGCCGAAGACTCGGTGTTCTCGTACCAGGTGGCCCGGGCGAAGGGGAGTACGCCCTTGAATCCCTGGTTGCTGGACCGCACCGCGTCCTATCGTGCGGTGGATACCTACACGGTGGAATGGCAGGGCCTTCCGGGTTTCGTTAACAACACTTACTGGCGCAATTTCTGGAGTCCTTTACCCCGCCATCGTCTCAAGACATACTCTCTGGATGAAATCGCCTCCGTTGAAGAGGTCCATAGGCGTCCTCTGGGATGGGGTGCGTACCGGTTGGTCGAATGGGAGCCCGGCAAACGTATGGAATTCGTGCCCAACCCGTATTACTTTCGCCAGAATGAAGGTCTGCCCCGTTTTGCCAAGGTCATCGTCCGCTTCTTTGACAACCCCGAAGAGGGCTTGGCCGCGCTTATGACCGGGGAGTGCGATTTCGTCTCCGAGACGGTGGGGCTGGAACACCAAACCAAGTTGCTCTTTGCCCTGGAGGATTCCAACAAAGTTCAGGTCTCCCTGGCTCCTGGACCGGCCTTTGAGCACCTGGGTTTCGTGCTCTACAACCAGGCTCTGGATGACGGTTTGCAGTACCGGGACCCCGGTTCGCCCCTTTACGACGAAAACGTACGCAAAGCCGTGGCTATGTGCATTGATAAAGAGGCCATTATCCAGGAAGTGTACGGCGGTTTTGTCCAGGCCTACACCACGTACCTGCCCCGGGACCATCCCGCCTTCGCGGGAGATCAGGTGCCTACATACCCTTATGACCCCGAAGAGGCCCAACGCTTACTGGAAGAGGCTGGGTGGGTGGACCACGACCAGGACCCCACGACTCCTCGTGTCTTTCGTAAGTCCTCCTTGTGGGTCCGTTATGGTCAGCCCCTGGAGTTGACCCTGGGCACGACGCAGGCGCCCCTGCGCCAGCAGGTGGCCCAGCGCATCGCAGCCGACCTGGCCCAGTGCGGCATTCGGGTCGAGGTGCAGACCTACCCGGCCCAGGAGTTTTTCGCTACAGGCCCCGAGGGACCTGTGTTCGGACGACGCTTGGACATGGCCCTCTTCGCCTGGACCCTGCGCCCAGAAATCATGTGTCATCTCTGGATGACGGAAGCCATCCCAGGACCGCCTGAAGCCACCATTGACGATGTGCTGTGGTTGCGGCGCACCTGGCCCGCGGAGATGCGGGACCGGGACGCGTTCCTCTATGATTGGGCGGGATGGAATTACCACGCCTACAGCGATCCCGAGTTCGACGCAGCATGTCGCCAAGTACTGTTCGGGCTTCCCAGTACACCCGAGTACCAAAAGGCCTGGGCTTTCACCCAGGCTCGTCTGGCTGAGCGCGTTCCCTTGGTGCCTCTGTACACCCAGATGAAAATGGTGGCCATGCGGGCCGACTTCTGCGGGTATACTCCCGATCCCGGTTCCCCTTTGGAACTCCGGGATGTGGAGTCCTTTGGGTACGGCGATTTGTGTGAAACGACCGATTGAAGCAGGGGTTTGAACATCCCCCGGTTCGTCTGCGTTATTCCCGTCCCCGGAGGAGAGGTGACGATGGAGGTGAAATTTTCCGTCTTCGGTGAAAGGCTGACATCTCCTTCCGGCATCCTCCAGTTGATGGAGGATTTGGGTAACGCCCTGACGGCACCCGGACCTGTTTACATGTTGGGGGGAGGCAACCCGGCCAAAATTCCCCAGATCGTGACCTTTTTTCAGGAGCGATTGCAGGCCCTGGCCCGGGATGTCCAGCGGTTTCAACGAGCCTTCACCGATTACGCGGAACCCCATGGCCTGGGAGAGTTTCGGGAGGCCATCGCGCGTGCCTTTCGCGCACGGTACGGCTGGCCCATTGGTCCCGAGAATGTGGTGTTGACCAACGGCAGCCAGAACGCCTTTGCCTTTCTCTTCAACCTGTTGGCCGGTCCCACTTCCGAGGGAGGCTTTCAACGGATTCTCCTCCCGGTGCTGCCCGAGTATATCGGATACGCGGATACGGGATGGGTCTCCGACATCTTCCTCTCCTTGCGACCGTCTTTGGAGGAAATGGAAGCGCCCTTTTACAAATACCGGGTAGACCTCTCCCGGTTGCCCGATGGCGAGGATATCGCGGCGGTATGCGTCTCCCGTCCCACCAACCCCACGGGCAACGTGCTGACCCAGGAGGAGGTGGAGGCCCTGGCCCGTTGGAGCAAGGCGCGCGGGATTCCCTTCATCATCGACAATGCCTACGGTGCACCGTTCCCCTACATCCTGTTCACCGACGCGGAACCCTACTGGGACGAGCACGTGGTGCTGTGCCTGAGCCTTTCCAAGTTGGGCCTTCCGGGGGTGCGGACCGGCATCGTATTGGCCCCCGAGCCCATTGCCACCGCCCTGGCCCGCATGAACGCCATTTTCACCCTGGCGCCCAGCAACGTGGGCGCGGGTCTGGTGCTGGACCTGGTGGCCTCGGGCGAAATTTTTGACCTGGGCCCTCGATATATCCAGCCTTTCTACCGGGCCAAGCGGGACCAGGCCCTGGAATGGCTGGCCACCTTCATGGGGGACGTGCCTTATCGGGTGCATCTTCCCGAGGGCACCTTTTTCCTCTGGCTCTGGTTCCCGGAACTGCCCATTTCGTCTCAGGCGTTGTACGAACGCCTTAAGGCACGTGGGGTGCTGGTGGTACCGGGGGAATACTTCTTCCCGGGGTTGCAGGAACCCTGGAGGCACCGTCAGCAATGCCTGCGGGTGAATGTAGCGGGCCCGGAGGAAGTGGTGAAGACAGGCCTGCGCCTCCTGGCCGAAGAAGTACGACAGGTCCATGAAAGGCGAGGATGATTTGGAAAACCACGGGCTTGATGCTACAATAGCCTCATGACCGTGGAGGTGCAGAAAACCATGTCCGCCGACCGAAAACGGGTTCGGGGGTTGCTTTTGGCTGCGGGTAAGGGTACCCGCATGAAGTCCCGCCTTCCCAAGGTGTTGCATCCCTTGCTGGGCCGTCCCCTGGCCGCTTATCCCTTGCAAGCCCTGTGCGAGGCCACAGGAACCACCCCGGTTGTGGTTGTGGGTCATGAGGCCCAAAGGGTCCGGCAGGGCCTGGGCGAGGACGCGGCGGAATATGTACTTCAGGATCCTCCTTTGGGCACCGGCCACGCGGTGGCCCAGGCCCGGTCGTTGCTGGAGGGTCGCGTAGATGTGCTTCTGGTGGCCCCCGGGGACATGCCTCTACTCCGAGCCGAGACCTTCCGGCGTCTGTTGG
>WFUL01000227.1 GCA_015484985.1 Anaerolineales bacterium
CAAAGCGGCACCATCTTTTCTCCCACTTCGGCAACTTTTGAGTGCACCCTTTTGAGTGCACCCCTTGCAAATCCCCGCTTTTATGCTACACTTGCCAGGGTCTCCTTAGGAGGCTCCTTTCCGCTCCCGGCCGCGACCGGGAGCAAACCCGTGGAAAGGAGGATAACGTATGGCCAAGAAAGATCGCGTTGACGTCCTGGAGCTCTATCCCAAACCCCCCCGTGTTCGCCCCTATGAAATGGTCTTCCTGGTGCATCCCGACCTGGAGGAAAAGGCCGTCCAGGATTTGGTCAAGCGCATCCAAGAGCGCATCGAACAGGTCGGGGGCAAGGTGACCAAGATCGACTTTTGGGGCAAGCGCCTTTTGGCCTATCCCATCCGTAAGCGGCGAGATGCCCACTATATCCTGATGCATTTCCAGGTACCCGCTCAGGGAATGCATGAGGTGCAGCGTTTCTTACGCTTCCAAGAACCCATTATGCGCCATCTCATTGTGCGATTGGACGAAGATTGATCGTAGAGGAGGTATGGGATGCGACGCGGGCTGAACAAAGTCATGATCATCGGTCATCTGGGACGGGACCCCGAGCTCCGTTATACGGCATCGGGGCAGGTTATCGTGACATTCCCGGTGGTGACCACCCGCTACTGGAATACATCCTCGGGCGAACGCCGAAGCGAAACCGAGTGGTTCCAGGTGGTGGCCTGGGGCAACCTGGCGGAGATTTGCAAGCAGTTCTTGAGCAAGGGGGAGCGGGTTTATATTGAAGGTCGCCTCAAAACTCGACGCTGGGAAGATGCACAAGGCAATCGGCGCTACAGTGTAGAAATCGTGGCCAATGAGATGATTGTACTGAGCGACCGACGGCGACGCCGCTTCCGCAGTGAGGAAGAAGAGGCATCCCTGGCGTCATCCGTGGACGTGGCGGCAGCGACCGAAGCAGCTGCCTTCAGCGATGATGGTGAATCCCCTGAAGACTACCCGAGCGAAGAGGCATCCTCCTCCGAGCAGGATATGGGTGATGCTTCGTGGATTCCGGACACGCCGGAATCGTCGGCGTAGCCGGAAGAGGATGGGCGTCCCTGACCGTCCATCCTATCCCTGGATCTTCAAAAGGAGGTGAACTGTGGCGGAACAAACGACACAATCCCAAACCACGCAAACCCAAACCAGTACCCGGCAACAGCCCCAGCGGCGCTACTATGCCCGCCCCCGGGTGTGTTTCTTCTGCGTGGAACGCATTGAGAAGATCGATTACAAGGACGTAGACATCCTGCGGCGATTCTTGAGTGAGGACGCCAAGATCAAAGGCCGAAAGCAGACGGGCGTTTGCGCCAAGCATCAGCGACAATTGGCCCGGGCCATCAAGCGAGCCCGTTATCTCGCCATGCTGCCGTATCTGACGGAAGTGCGTTTGCGGTGAACGTCCATCTTTTTCGCAGCGAGGTTTTATCACCCTATGCCTATCGAAGACAGAACGCTCAGGTAGGGGCGGCGTTGTGGCGTCGCCCCTAACCTTTGCCCTTATGGGAGGTATCTATGGCCAAGCAAGAACGTGAACGTGGCCGCGTCCTCGAACAAAGTCGCAAGTACCGAGTCTTTCGAACACGCCTTCAGGAACAACAACGGCGAGTGCTGTTCATGTTTGCCGGCCTGGTGGTCGTTGTGCTCGTGCTGCTGCTCCTGGGGATGATATGGGAGTACGTGCTCGTACCTCGAAAGGTTGTGGCCCGCGTCAACGGTGAGTCCATCTATGTTCGGGATTTCCAGGCCCGGGTCAAGTTCCATCGGACGTTGCTCATCCGGCGTATCGGTTCTTATCTCATCATGTACCAGCAGTTCCAGTCCGCTGGATTGCAAATGCCCCTGGACCCCCAAATCCAGGCCTGGGTTCAGTTGTTAGATGATCCCGAAGCCATGGGGGAACAGGTGCTGGATAGCATGATTCAGGACGTCCTGATTCGCCAAGAAATGGAACGTCGAGGTATCACGGTGACGGAGGAGGAAATCGATAAGGCCATTCAAGAGGCTTTTGGTTATTACCCGGAAGGTACGCCAACCCCGGAGCCTACGGCCACGCCCTGGGCCACATCCACCCTCTCGCCGACCCAAATCGCGCTTTTGACACCGGATGTTACACCTACACCCACCGAGGGCCCTTCCCCGACTCCCACACTTCCGGTTACTCCGACGGCTACGCCCGAAGCCGTGCCCACTCTGGCCCTGGAAGAGACGCCGGCGGGTCCCACGCCCACGCCGTATACGGAGCAGCTCTTCCAGGAGAACCTCAAGGCCTTCTTGAAGGACACGGGGCTGTCCATGGCCGACTTGCGCGCGCTCTTCCGAGATATGCTTTACCGAGAGAAGTTCCTGAAACTTCTGAGTGAGGACGTTTCTAAGGAAGAGGAACAGGTTTGGGTGCGTCATATCCTGGTTCCGGAGGAAGAGGTGGCTAAAGATATTCTGGAACGGTTGCAAAAGGGCGAATCCTGGTTCCTTCTGGCTCAACAATACAGCGAGGACCGGAGCACCGCGGAACAGGGGGGCGATTTGGGCTGGATTGCCCGGGGCGACACGGTGAAGCCCTTTGAAGATGTGGCCTTTGCCCTGGAAGTGGGTGAAATTAGTGGTATCGTGGCCACGCCTTATGGATGGCACATCTTGCAGGTGCTGGGGAAGGAAGTGCGCCCTCTGCGGGACGATCAGTTGCAACAGCGCATTCAAGAGCGTTTTGAGGTCTGGCTGGCTGAGGCTCGAGCCCAAGCGGACATTGAAATCTACGATGATGTGTGGATGAAATACGTCCCCGATAAACCGGAGTTGCCGCCGCAATTTCGCCTCGTCCTCTCGCCTCCGACGCCGGCTCTTCAACCCGTGACGGTGCAGCCACCCGCGACTACGCCAACGCCCGCGCCTTAAGGCGGCAGAGGAGGAAGGGGAGACCATGCGCACGACGCGGCATCTGTCCTGGTTGCTGTTGGCCTTAAGCCTCTTCTGGGGCGGGGTGGCGTCGTGCGCTTTGCTTCCTCCCAACGTTCCTGCTACATCTGTTACACCAACCGTAACGCCGACACCGGTCCCCGCCCCAGAAATGCGAGTTTGGGTGTCCCCGGTGTGGGGGCCGGGAACTTCAGGGGGGGCTGTGTTGGCCGAGGTTTTAGATGGTTGGGCCAGTCGCAAAGGGGTCACCCTGGTGCTTCGGGTGTTCACCCGAGAGGAAATGCGGGCCCTGATAGAAAGCGCGCCCCTGGTGGCACCCCAGGCCCGTCCCCACCTGCTTTTGGTCGACCAGGTACTGGTCGAAGCGTGGGTGCAGGAAGCACATTTGGCCCGATTGCCTCGTGAGGAACCATGGACCTCACGGGTGATGGAAACGTCCTGGTTCCCGTACGCGCGCGCGACCGTGTGGCTTGGCGGGGGTTTCTATGCGCTGCCCTGGGCGGGCAATGCCTGGACGTTGTGGGTTCCGCCCGAAAACGCGGACGCCTGGGCCCAACGTCCCTGGTCGGCCTGGACGGAGAATCCCAACACCTGGGCCCTGCCCACCGGCCTGGAAGACCCCTGGCCTTTGTGGAGCCTATACCGGGCCGCGGGGGGCGCCTTTCCCCCTTCTCCGCAACGCCCTTCCGACCGGGAAGCTCTTACCCAGGTCCTTACCCTGCTCGCGGATTCTCGGGCCCGGGAGGCCCTTCCCCGTCAGGCCTTGCAATGGCGCACCATAGAGGACCTTCTGACCTTCGGGAATGAGGTGGAAATGTGGCTTCTGCCTTACGCCCAGGGTTCTCAGGAGGGCTCTCGTGAGGCTCTTTGGATTCCCAATCCCCAGGGAGAGCCCGGACCGACGTTAGGTTGGGTTTATGCCTGGGTTGTGCCGCGCGGGCTTGACGATCGCGAACGGTCATTGGCCTTGGACCTGCTGGCCGAAATCCAGCAGTCTCAGGTCATGGCTCAGGTGGTTCGTCAGGGAAAGTGGCTGCCGGTATCTCGGTTGGATCCCTGGCCCGATGAGTTCCCATGGCCGCCCGATGATCTGGAACGCCTGGACGCCCGCCCGGGCCCCGAAGTTATGGGGGATTGGCACGCGCGCCTGGCCCAGGTGGCGGACGAGGTTTTGCGGGGCTTGCGTGAGCCTGCGGATGGGGTTGAGGCTCTATTGGGAGTCGAGGTTGGGGGCGGTGGCGAGTAATACCCCTTCCCTCGTTTTATCGCGGGAGAATTTGGAACAAGTGGGTTCCAGGTGTCTGAGCCCTCAGACGGGCAACATGATACGTCCCGAGACCAACAGCACCATAGCGGTCAACATACACATGCTGAGGAAAAACAGGAAGGATAGCAAGCACCATTGGAAGGGCGAAAGCCCCGACCGTCGCCCTGCTTCGTGAGAGGAGGGTGGTCTGTCTTCTGTCCACCCCACTTCGTACAAATCATTGTTTTGGGGTTCTTCAATCTCCAGCTTGTCGTCCAGAAGGTCGTAAATATTACCTGTCATGTCCCGCACTCCGGACAGTTTTCCCTAAACGTTCCAGGACCCCTCCTTGGGATACATACACCCTGCTTGGCCCGGAAGTTCCGGGCCCTGAAGATTGGCTTGCTTCTCCCCCGTTCGGGTCCTTACCTGTCACTGCAGCGCAGACTTAGACTTAGTTCAATCCCGGGCGGTTGGATTCGCCCCGCAAATTGCGCAAAATGCGCTCCAGTTCCTGTACGCGCGCCAGCGCGTCTTCCCGTACCTGGCCCGTGCTGTTGGCCGCTTTCGTTTTAGCTTCTTCAATTGCGCGGAGCAGAGCCATCTCCATGGGCGAGGGAACCCGCTCTTCTTCCCCTTCGGTTTGGGTTTCCTCCGGTTTGGGTTCCAGGGCCCGCATGCTCAGGCGGATGCGACGGCGGCGACGGTTTACCTCGATGACCTTGGCTTCAATCTCGTCGCCTTCCTGTACCAGCTCTGAGGGATGTCGGATGAAGGCATGGCTCATTTCCGCAATGGGTACGAAGGCCGGTACGGGCGCGCCAATCTCGACCTCAATGCCGCTGTTGAGTATGCGAATCACCTTCCCGGTGACCACGACGCCGGGTTTCAACTCCCGCCACTCCCATGTGTAGGGTTCGATCATGGTGAGCTCGATGATACCTTTGGGCGTGATGCGGCGGACCCAGACGTCCACCTCCTGGCCCACCTGGACGACGTCTTCCACCCGGCGTATGGGCTCCCGGGAGAGTTGTGAGATGTGGACGACAGCGGGGCGATCCAAACCAATGTCCACGATGGCTCCCGCGGTGGTGATTTTGACCACCCGGCCCTTGAAGTGCATCTTGCGCTTGATTTCCGTCACCGGTGTCGTTGCGTCGGCCATGACTCACCTCCTTGAACTTCGACGATGGGGGCACTACTTCTCCTGCTTTTCCGCTTCTGACCGAGGGATGAACTCACGAATCTGGCCTCCCAATTGTACCGCTGTTGTTACCAAAGGGGGAAGGTCCGACGAGCCAATTTTGCCTGTTTTTTCAGAAAGAATGCGCCATTTCAAGGCGACTTCCTTCCCCAAAGCCGCCTGCCAGGCCTGCTGCCACAGAGTTCGATAGGGTTCCTTCTCAAAACGCCGCTTCCAGAAATCGGAGGAGACGCCCAGGATGACGGTACCGGCCTGGACCTCCAGCAATCGCACGTTCCGTGCCAATCCGGGTAGATCAGGGGCTCCTTGGGCCGTGCTTTCCGCTTCCAGCCAGCGCATAACTCGGGGCCAGGCCCGCTGAGCCTGGTCAAAACTCAGGGGCTGAGCCTCGTCGGAGGGTGGTTGTTCAGCAGTTTCGGCGGAGGAAACGGGTCCCGGGCTGGGGGCAAGCTCAACCCGGGTGGCGAGTTTTGGGCGGGGGGGCTCCTCCGAAGCCGAACCATACAGTCCTTCGATTAGCGCCATTTCCAGAGGAAGGGCCGGGTACCAGGCGACCCCCATGGTGGTGGCCGCCCGCTGGAACAACCGAATCCACTGGCCCAAGGTGGCAATGGGCAGTTGTTGCGCGTGTTCCTGGGCGCGATGACGCCATACGTCGGAGACTTCCAGGAGTTCAGGAACGCCCATTTGCATGAGCATGACCTGCCGTAAGTAATCCACCACCTGACGGGCCAGGACGCGCGGGTCGGTTCCGCTTTGGAGGGCCTGGTGAATGGCCCGCAGCGCGGTTTCACCATCCCCTTGGCGCAGGGCTTCCACCAGGGTGTACACCGCTTCATCGGGCGCAGTGCCCAACAGGGCATGCACGTGTTCCAAGGTGATGGCTTCGCCCAGAGAGGCCAGTTGGTCCAGCAGGGAGATGGCGTCCCGCAGGCTTCCCGTGGCCTGTCGAGCAATGGCGCGCAGGGCCTCGTCTTCAATGGTGATGCCCTCCGCGTCCACGATGCGGCGCAAATAGCCCAGAATATCCTTCAGGGGGATACGGCGGAAGGGGTAAACCTGGCACCGGGAGCGCACCGTGGCCGGGACCTTGTGCCATTCTGTAGTGGCCAGCACGAAGATGACGTGGGCTGGCGGCTCCTCCAGGGTTTTGAGAAGCGCGTTGAAAGCCGCGGTGGAAAGCATGTGCACCTCGTCAATGATGTACACCTTGTACCGACCCTTCGTGGGAGCGAAGTGAACCCGGTCCCGTAAGGCTCGTACATCGTCCACGCCCGTATGGGATGCCGCGTCGATCTCAATGAGGTCCAGAAACCGTCCTTCCTGCACCTCCTGGCAAACCGAGCATACCGTGCAGGGACGCTTTTCCGGGTCGGGGTCCAGGCAGTTCAGGGCTTTGGCCAGGATGCGCGCGGTGGTGGTCTTCCCCGTACCTCGGGGTCCTGCGAAAAGATAGGCGTGGGCCACCCGACCGGAGCGCACAGCCTGTTGCAGGGTACGCACCACGGCTTCCTGCCCTACGATTTCTTCCCAGCGCTTTGGGCGCCATTTGCGATAAAGGGATTGCGACATGGGTTACCTTCGTTGGGCTTTGTGTAACTCGTCCTGCCAGTTCAGTGGCGCCAATGGCGTCGCGCTGCGGGGGATACTCAAATTATACTCCCGGATATGGATGTTGAGGGTCTCTAATCGCTGCCGGAGCCGCTGCAGCATGCGATGCCGTCGGGGTGTCTGTCCACAAGTTTCCAGCACCCAGACCAGTTCTTGGCGCCAAGCCTCAATGGCCTGGCGAATCCATCTGCCCCGTAAAATCCAAGGGGGAGCCAGGTCGTGAATCTCCAGGATGTGGAAGGCTGCCCACCATTCCCGGGGGAGATGGGGATTCTCGGGTTCTAAAGGTACCCGCTTCCCCCGATAGCGATTCCTCTGGAAGACTCCCTCATCCCTGGCACGACGAATTTTCTCTTCAGCCAGCCGTTCCACCCAATCCATCACCCGGTCATGTCTCCTGCGAGGGTACGTCCTATTCTACCGTATTCTCAGGAAGAAGTTCGGATAGGAGAGGGAGTGTTCGAAAGTTGGTCCAGCGCCCATTCGCGCGGTCCTGACCAGGCCCAGAACCCTGGTAAAAGAGATCATGTGAACAGGCTACTCTGTTGCTGTCAAGAGGAAAACGGCATGAATCAGGTTTTGGCCATCGCCTTCTCCGGCATCCAGGGGGTGCGGTCCCGCAAGATGGCGTTGAGGATGACCAGCAAGCGCCGCATCAGGGCCACCAGGGCCACAAAGGTGGGTTTGCCCCGTCGCCGCAATCGGTCATAAAAAGCCCACAACGGCCCCTGCTGGCGGCGCACCCACACGGCCATGCCCGCTTGATGCATCGCCTGGCGCACCGACCGTTCCAGGCCGCCGGTGGCCTCCAGAAGGACCAACGCCTGGGGCCATTGCTGGCGCATCCTGGCGGCCCACCGGGCCAAAGCCTGAGGCGTGCGCTGTACCTCACCCGAGGCCACAAG
>WFUL01000228.1 GCA_015484985.1 Anaerolineales bacterium
GCGCGGGCCATCTCCAATTCCTCTGGCACGTGGTGCTCCCCTTGGCCAAGGCACCCATTCTGGTTATCACCGTATTGTCCTTTATTGGGACCTGGAACGCGCTGGCCTGGCCCCTCCTGGTGACCAACTCCCCCGAGTGGCGCCCCATCGCCGTGGGTCTGTACCAATTCGTGGACGAGGCGGGCTCGGAGATGAACCTGCAGATGGCCGGTGCGGTCATCGCGGTCCTGCCCATTCTCATCCTCTACTTCCTGACCCAGCGCCAGTTCACGGAAAGCATCACCCGCAGCGGGTTGAAAGGGTGAGCAGCCGTCGGCTGACCGCCGTCAACCCTCCCCCGGTCCTGTCTGGGTACAGGACCGGGGGAGAGATACCGATTTTCGGTATCTCTCCCAAGATATGGGTATGCGACAGACTTTAGCCTATCTTGGGGATTCGCTAAGGCAAGCGGTATAATGAAAACATCGAATCCCCCTAAGGAGGTCGGTGATGGATTTAGGACTGCATGGGAAACGGGCGTTGGTCACCGGTGCCAGCCGGGGCTTAGGGTTTGCCATTGCCCTGGAGCTGGCCAAAGAGGGATGTGTCGTTACCATCAACAGCCGCCATGATAGCCGCCTGGAAGAAGCGGCCCAGCGCATTCGTGAAGCCACCGGAGGAGAAGTACACACCGCGGTGGGCGACGTTTCCCTTCCTCAGGTACCCGACCAGGTGGTTTGGACCGCAGCCGAAGCCATGGGCGGCATCGACCTGCTGGTGACCAACACAGGAGGTCCACCTCCGGGGCGCTTTGAGGATTTTGATGACAACGCCTGGCAACAGGCTATCGACCTGTGCTTCATGAGCCACGTGCGTTTGATTCGGGCTGCGTTGCCCTATCTCAAGAAGAGTGATGCGGCCAGTGTGCTCACCATTACATCCATTTCCGTCAAGCAACCCATCCTCAACCTCATCTTGTCTAACACCGTACGGGCGGCCACCGTAGCCTTAACTAAAAGTCTCGCTCTGGAGTTCGGTTCTGAGGGGATTCGCTTCAATTCCATCCTGCCCGCGTGGACGAAAACGGAGCGGGTGATGGAGTTACTGGCTTATCGGGCCAAACAACACGGCACCTCGGTAGAAGAAGAGATGGCCAAGCAGGCTGCTGTGAGCCCCTTCGGTCGTATGGCCGACCCGGAAGAATTCGCACGCGCGGCCGTGTTCCTGCTTTCACCCGCGGCCTCTTACCTCACCGGTGTCATGTTGACGGTAGATGGCGGTATGTACAAGGCCCTTTTCTAATCCGCACTGGGCTCTCCCTTCTTCCTCCCCGCCCCGAAGGAAGGTCTCTTTCCCACAGCCGAGGGGACGGTGCATGGCCATCCCCTCGGCTACCCCCTAATTATCTTCTCCTTTCCTGCGGTCCAGAACCCCTGGTCAGGTCCGCGCGAAACGCTCACCTCTCCTTCCAGGCAAAGCGTTACCCCTCTTGGGTCAAAGCCCTGTCTAATCCTCAGTTTTTTTCTGCCACCTCACTTCGTGGGAGAGGGGACATTACCCTTCGGATGGGCTGAGGAGGGAAGCGTCCATCTGATGGAGGGGGAAACGCACCTGGATACGTGTACCCTGACCAGGTTGGCTCACCAAGTCCAGATGACCACCTAGGAGTTCGGCCCGTTCGCTCATGTTCAGGATGCCGTAATGCCCGGTCAAGCGTAGTTCTTCTAGGGTATCAGGGTCAAAGCCCAGGCCGTCATCCTCTACCTCCAGTATGGCCATATCGTCTTCACGATAAAGCCGGACTCGAATGATCTGGGCATTGGCATGCTTGATGGCATTGTTCAGGGCCTCAGCCACCAGGTAGAAAAAGTGACGCTTTTGCTCGGGATTGAGGCTTTGAAGCACGGCGTAGTCGACGTCCACCTCCAGTTGACCGGGGAAAATCTGCCGCATACGGGTCACCAGTTGTTCCAGGGCTTCTTCCAAGGACCCCTGCTCCAGGGCCAGAGGTCGCAGGATGTACAGCACCTGCCGGATTTCGTTCATGGCCTTATAGGCCCGCCTCTCCAATTCCTTCAACGCCTCCCGGAGGGCTTCGGGGTCCTGTTCCTCCACCACCCGATGCAGGTACTGGGCTTCCATCACCAGGGCCGAAAGGGTCTGGGCCGGCCCGTCGTGGAGGTCGCGCGCCAAGCGCCGACGCACTTCGTCCTCCAGCTGGTAGATGCGCTTACGGGTCTTCAGGAGGGCTTCCCGACACATGCGGTTCTGATGCAGCAGGGCGTACACATCCCCCACCGTCTCCACCAGGGCCCGACGCCCGGCATCAAAGTACCGACGCCCCGGATGCACGAAGAGCAACACCGCCAGCAACCGGTCCGCAATGCGCACCGGAACCCAATAGAAGCTGCGGTAACGCTCCAAATGGATGAGGTTCTGCAGGAAGGGCAGCCTTTCCACATGGGCCCAGCTGACTGCCTCCGCTTCCATGAGCCCTTCCAAGAACACCGCTTCCTCGGCGTCCATGTGCAGCACGAAATAGCGCGGATGGAAGTTCGGGGCCTGCCACCAGGAGATTTCCCACTTCTTGCGTTCCGGGTCCACGGGTTCGAAGAGGTAACAGGCCAGGCGGGTCTCCACACCACGAAATCGGACCAGCACTTGCGCCAGGCGCCGCAGGACTTGCTGGAAGGCCAGATGCTCTTCATGCCGGGGATACGCAGCGTCCTTCATAGATGCTCACCTTGCCTCACAGGGTGACGGCATCCCCCACCCCGCTTGACCCAATAACCCGGAAAC
>WFUL01000229.1 GCA_015484985.1 Anaerolineales bacterium
TCTCATGGCTCCATGCGCTTCGGTAACCTTTTCATTTGGTGGTCGCTACCCCCTTCGGTAACATTTTCTTTTGACTTGACACGGGGTAAAGGCCGACGGCGGATTTTGGTCCTGGGCCCGGTCAGGCCTGCTCGTATGATGCAGTATGCACGTTTTCACCCGATTCGGGTGATGAGCACACGTTTTGCAGATGAGCTTCTATCCATATATCTCGTACAGTCCTGCTTCAGGTTCAGGACCGGGAGGGGGAATAGATGATGCAGCGGCGAAGCCGCCGCTGCATCATCTATTTTTTCTTCCCGTGGTCCCGTACCCGGTTAGGACCACGCATATGGGGAGACGGGGTTTGGCAGGCCTATCCAACATGCCCTTCGCTTTAGGGTAAGGGACCGGGTCACACCTAAGATATGGAAATGCGAAAGCAGCGCAACAAGGCTTGTATCCCCCAGGGGGGACCGGTATAATAGGCGGTGCGCAGGCCACCGTAGCTCAGTCGGCAGAGCAGCCGCCTCGTAAGCGGCAGGTCGCGGGTTCGAGTCCCGCCGGTGGCTCAGGTTCCACCACCGCTCCCTTGGGGGCGGTGGTTCGTCTTGTTCGCCCCTTGCACGGCTTTGCCAGCCGGATAGGATGAAAGGGGGATGCTCTTCGGGAGGGATTGCCGTCATGGCCAAGGAACGGTTGCAGAAGATACTGGCGCGAGCGGGTTTTGGTTCCCGACGAAAGTGCGAGGAAATCATCACCCAGGGGCGGGTGACGGTCAACGGCCAGGTGGCCCATTTGGGTATGAAGGCCGACCCGGAGAAGGACGACATTCGGGTGGATGGACAGCGCATTCGCCTGTCCGAGAAACCCGTGTACATCATGGTGAACAAGCCCCGGTGGGTGCTTTCCACCATGGACATGGACCCCAAGCACAAAACGCTGCGGGATTTGATCCCGGTGGCGGAGCGGGTCTTCCCTGTGGGACGGCTGGACTTGGAGAGCGAGGGTTTGGTGCTCCTGACCAACGACGGGGAACTGGCCCACAAGCTCATGCATCCCCGCTACGGACACGAGAAGGAGTACCTGGTGCTGGTGGCTAAGCACCCGGATGAAAAGCAGCTCAAGGCCTTTCGCTACGGCATCGTCCTCTCCGACGGCCGCCGGGCGTTACCCGCGGAGGCCACAGTGGTGCGGAAGCAGGGCAAGGGCGCCTGGATGAAGGTCATCATGCGGGAGGGGAAAAAACGTCAGTTGCGGGAGATGTGTCGCCTGGTGGGCCTCCCCGTGGTGCGTCTGATTCGCACCCGCATTGGCCCCTTGCGCCTCAAGGACGTTCCGGTCGGCGGTTGGCGCTATCTGACGGAGAAGGAAATCCAGGCCCTCAAACGGGCCGTGGCCAAATCGTCCCCGACCCGGCACCTGCGGGTTAAGAGGCGTCCGAGCCGGGCTCGATAAGGTCCTTGGGTAGCAGTCCCTGACGCTTGGCCTCTTCGAACGAGAGAACGTTGGGCGGCTTTTCCTCTTCGTCCTCGATTTCCATGGTGGCCGCGACCTCGTCCCAAAAGCGTTCCGCCTCTTCCGGTGGTGGTGGTTCTAAGCGTTGCAGGGTGTCTCCACTTTCCGGCGAAGGGGTTGCTGGGTCTCTTTGCGTGCGCAGGATTTGCAAGACGTCCCGAAGTTCCTCCACCGCGCTGTCCAGAAAGGCCAGGTGAGAGACCCAGGGGGACTCTCGAGGGAGTACCAGCCAAAGCCAGTGCTGGTCATCTATGGCTCGCAACAGGTAGGTTTGGTGTTCTCCCTGACCCACATGCAGGTTTTGGGCATAGGGCGTTTGAAGGACGCGAGAAATTTTGGCTCCGGTGCTGATGAGGAGCAGTAGGGTCTCCCGCACCTGGTTCCAGAGTTCCTCACTGGGAGGAGAACCGACCGTGCTCAAAATGGTGCCTTCGTCGTTGAGCAACAACACGCCTTGAGCCTGGAATTCCTGGAGGATGTTCTGTAAAACCCGTTGTAGACGTTGTGTGGCTCGGGTTTTGCGCGCTTCAGGAG
>WFUL01000230.1 GCA_015484985.1 Anaerolineales bacterium
CATCGGGAACCTGGGTTCGGACACCCTGGTGACCGCGAGCGCCGATAGCACCCTGACCCTCTGGTCCATCCCGGAACAACGGATCATCACCACCTTGCCCCTGGAACAGGGAGCCATCACTGCCCTGGATGCCCACCCTCAGGCCCAGCGAGCCGTGGTGGGAACGGATACCGGCCAGGTCTATTTGCTCAACGCCGACGGAACCCTGACCGCCCTCACACCGCCTGAGAACCCGACACCCGTCACCGTACTGGCCCTTTCTCCCAAGGGCAGCGTGCTGGCCGCGGGCTTCAAAGATGGTACGGTAGCCCTGTGGAACTTACAAACACCCGACGTGCCGCCCCGTACCTTCCGGGCTCACCAAGGCCGGGTAACCGCCATCGCCTTCTCCCCACCCCCCAACACCGTACTCATCACCGGCGGCGCCGATGAGCGCTTGTATGCCTGGGATATTGCCTCAGGCAAAAAGATTCGCGATTATCCCACCCTGGGCAATCAGATCACGTCTCTGGACTTCACCCTGTTGGGCGATTTGATGCTGGGCGGCACCGCTTCCGGAAGCCTGCTCATCTGGGATCCCAATTCCGGCATTCTGGGTCAGCGCCTCTCCGAGTACCACAAGGGCTCTATTCTTCGAGTGGACATCCAGCCCGCCGGAAACCTAGCCCTCACCACCGGTGCCGATGGGACGTTGACCGTCTTTGACCTCGGCACTCGCTCGACGGTTTTCATCGACGACGCTTACGGCGCTAACGTACAAAGCGCGGCCTTTCATCCCCAAGGTCATCTGCTGGCCTTAGGGACATCCGGCGGACGCGTGGACATCTGGAACCCCGAAACCCAGGAACGGGTATACACCCTGGAAGCCCACCAAGCGCCGATTACCAGCCTGGTCTTCTCCCAGGACGGCCAGTACTTGGGTACCGTGGACCTGGACGGTCGAGTGTTCATCTGGAATACCAATACCTGGACCCAGGTCTTCTATCGTTTCTATGGACCCGGCGTCATCCCTGTACGGGACCTGACCTTCGCGCCAGATAACACCTTTCTCGCCGGTGTTGCCTGGACCAATCTCTACATCTGGGACATGGAAGAAGAAAAGAACAAGTTCGTGATCCCCGAAGATTTGGCGCTTCTCCAGAGTTTGGCTTTGCATCCTTCGGGGAACCCCCTGGCCCTGGGAACGGAAGACGGCCGAGTGCTCTTGTGGGACTATCTGCGATGGGAGTTTCAGAACACATTGACCGGGACGGATAGTCCCATCATCGGCTTACAATACGACGCCCAAGGGGAAAGCCTTTTCGGTCTGACGAAACAAGAAGTGCTCCTCTGGCGCCAGGGCCCCGAACCCGAAGCCCGCTACCCGCTGCCCTTCGAGGCCCGGGACATTCAACTCCTGCCCGACGGCCGACTGCTCATCGTGGGTGGGGACTGGGGGATTCTGGATGTCTCTTCAGGGACCCTGACGCCCCTACCCGCAGTGTATTCTGCCTTTATCCAGGAAGTCCATCTGGCACCTTCTCGAGGTTATCTTGTTACGGTGGCTAAGGACGGAAGTGTGATACTATGGGATATGAACGCGCTCCTGCCCTAAAGGGATATGCAGACCTTGACATCGGGAGGGCCTAAAGGAGGGTGGTATGCCCCTTGTCCACCACCTCTACCAGCTTCAACAGCTGGACCGAGAACTGGAAGCCGTCCAGCAGGCCCTCCTCCGTCTGGAAGAACGGCTTTCTCGCGCGCCCGAGGTTGATGCAGCCCGCCGGAAACTTGACGAAGCCCGCGAGCGCCATCGCACCCAACAGCGCCGTTTTCAAGACGCCGAACACAAGGCCAATGTCCTGCGCCGTAAAATCCGGGAAATCGAAGCTCAACTGGCCGGCGGTCGGGTCCGGAATCCCCGCCAGGTTCAGGTCCTCCAAGACGAACTGACCTACTTGCGGCGCAAACTGGACGAGGCGGAAGAAGCCGCGATTCACATTTTGATGGCGCTGGAAGAAGCCCAGGCCGCGGTGGCCGAGGCCCAGGAGGAACTGAATGAGACCACCACCCGTCGAAGCCAGCAAGAGGAAACCTGGCTCCAGGAACGGGCGCGGCTCCTGCGACGCCAGCAGGACCTGATGGCCCGCCGGGAAGCCCTGGTGGATCAGATTCCACAAGAAGCCATGTCCCTCTATGAGGACCTCCGCGCGCGCAAAGGGAGGCTGGCCGTGGCTCGGGTTCAGGAAGGCGCGTGCGAGGCCTGCGGTGCCCTGTTAAGCGCGACCCGACGGCAGGAAGCCGCCCACCTGGAAGTCATCACGTTATGCCCCCAATGCGGGCGCATTCTGTACGCACCATGAGGTGAGGTTTCATGTCTTGGTTGCCCCGATTCAATGGCTTTTGGTTCTGGGTGGGGTTTTTGGCAGGATTGGCCCTGGGCTTGGTGGCCCGTTTCTTCCGGGAGTTCCTTCAAGGAATCCGGGCCCGCTGGCAACGATGGAAGGAACATCGACGCCTGCATTCCCGCGCTGCGGTCTTGCATCAATGGCGTCGCCATTTGCGCCGATACGCCCAGGGCCAGCATGTGGCCGCCTCCTTGTTC
>WFUL01000231.1 GCA_015484985.1 Anaerolineales bacterium
CGCAGAGTTCGTAGGAAAAGGGCTCCTCCCAACCAATCTGGATGGTGCGCACAATCTCCCCGTACTTCTCACCGAAGAGGGCCATAGCCCCCTCGGCCAGGGCCTCTTCCCGCTTTTTGAAGACCACCCGCACAGGGTAGTCCTCCAGAATGGCCCGGTTCACTTCGGCCTCAATCTGCCGCAGTTGTTCGGGAGTCAGGGGTTCCGGCCAGGTGAAGTCGAAGCGCAGGCGGTCCGGCGCGACCAGGGAGCCGGCCTGTCGCGCGCCGGGACCCAACACCGTGCGCAAGGCCCAGTGGAGCAGGTGGGTACCCGTGTGGTTCCGCATGATGTCCTTGCGACGTTGCGCGTCCACGCGCGCGATGGCCAGGTCGCCCACCCGGGGGCGCCCCCGACGCACCACGCCCACGTGCACGATGGCGCCGGCCGCGGGCTTGCGGGTGTCCGTGACCTCAATCTCCCAGGGTTCCGGCCCTTCGGCCGCGTATATCAGCCCGGTATCCGAAACCTGGCCGCCCGCCTCGACGTAGAAGCAGGTCCTGGGGAGCAGGACCTCCACCTCCATGCCTGGCTCGGCTTCTTCTATACGCTGTCCCTGGTGGAACAGGGCCAGCACGGGGCCTTCGACTTCCAGAGTGCTGTAAGGGTCGTATTCCACGCCTTCGGGGCCCAGTTTACCCTGGGCCTGCAGTTCTTCCACCGTCTCCCGGTACACATCCACGTCCTCGCCGCCCAGGGGACCCATGGCCCTGCCCGCACCGGAAACGGCCCGGTGACGCTCCATGGCTTCCTGGAAGCCAGCCTCGTCCACCGTGAATCCTTCCTCCCGGGCAATATCCCGGGTGATTTCCATGGGGAACCCATAGGTGGTGTACAGGCGGAAGGCCTCCTCGCCGGGCACCACCGTCTTGTCCTGGGCTTTCAGGTCTCGCAGCAACTGCTCCAGATGGGCCAACCCTCGCTCGATGGTGCGGGCGAAGCGCTCTTCCTCCCGGGTCAGGGTCTCCAGGATGGTGTCCCGTTCCCGCTCCAGTTCCGGGTACACGTGGCCGTACTCCCGGATGACCACTTCGGCGATGGGGGCCATGAAGGGTTGGGTGAAGCCGATTTTTCGGCCGAAGCGGGCCGCGCGGCGGATAATCATCCGGCACACGTAGTTGCGATGCTCGTTGCCGGGCACCACACCGTCGGCAATGAGGAACGTGGCCGCCCGCACATGGTCCGCGATGACCCGGTAGGGAACGTAGTGCTCCTGTCGCTCCTTTTGGGTGTGGCCCGCGAGTTCCTGCACCTTGTCCATAATGGGCAGGAAGAGGTCGGTGTCGTAGGTGCTATACACGCCCTGGAGCACCATGGTGATGCGCTCCAGGCCCATGCCCGTGTCTACGCCGGTGGCGGGCAGGGGTTCTCGGGAGCCGTCGGGCTTTTGGTTGAATTGCATGAAGACCAGGTTCCACAACTCCAGGAACCGGTCTTCAGGGTTGGCGTCCAGGTGATAGGCCAGTTCTTCGCCCACCAGTTGGCCCCGTTCGGGGAAGAAATCGTAGTGGATTTCGGTGGTGGGACCGCAGGGGCCCACGTCGGCCATCTGCCAGAAGTTGGTGGCGTCGCCCATTTTGGCCACTCGCTCCGGGGGAACGCCCACTTCTTCGACCCAGATGCGGAAGGCTTCGTCGTCGGTATAGTGCACGGTGAAGTAGAGCCGGTTCGGTTCCAGGCCGTAGACCTGGGTCAGGAGTTCGTAGGCCCAGAGGATGGCCTCTCGTTTGAAGTAGTCGCCGAAGGAGAAGTTCCCCAGCATTTCAAAGAAGGTGTGGTGCCGCGGGCTGGGGCCCACAGCCTCCAGGTCGTTGTGCTTGCCCGAGACCCGCATGCATTTCTGGCAGGTGGTGGCGCGGGTGTAAGGGCGCTTATCGGTGCCCAGGAAGACGTCCTTGAACTGGACCATGCCGGCGTTGGTGAAGAGGAGGGTAGGGTCGTCTCCGGGTACCAGGGACGAGGAGGCCACGATGGTGTGGCCCTTGCTTTTGAAGAATTCCAGGAATTTGCGCCGGATGTCGTGGCCGCTCATGGTCATGGGCGTTTCCTCCCGGATGATGGGCTGTTTTCAGGTTTTTCCAGACAAACAAAAGCGACTTTGCCTATAGGGGAAAGTCGTCTCCATTATACTCAACTTCTGACGGGAGGATGCGTTCGGGTATGGTGTTCGAGCAAAAGATTGCGTGTAGCCATATACCCACACCCCAAAACCCCAAACAACCCCCCTAACTCAACCCCTCAACACCAGGCC
>WFUL01000232.1 GCA_015484985.1 Anaerolineales bacterium
GTATGGTGGACTACGTCGTCCAGCCGGGGGACACCCTGGCAGGAATTGCCATGCGCTTCAACGTGCCCTTGGATCTGTTGATGGAGGCCAACGGTATCGAAGACCCCAACTGGATTTCCGTGGGCCGGGTGCTCGCCATCCCCCCGCCGGTACCCATCGGCCAGGCCCCTGAACTTAAGATGCTCCCTGACGCCGAGTTGGTATACGGGCCTTATGCAGGCCTGTTCGATGTTTACGGTTTCGTCCGGCAGGCCGGAGGTTACCTGGCCCAATACACCGAAGTGGTGGATGGGGAGTACATGGACGGCGCTTCCATCGTGCATCGTGTGGCCATCGAATATTCAGTCAATCCGCGGTTGTTGCTGGCCTTGCTGGAATACCTGAGTGGTTGGGTAACCCAAAGGGACCCCCGTCCCTCAACGAAAGCGTATCCCCTGGGTTTTGTGGACCCGCGTTACCAAGGCCTGTGGTCCCAACTTTCCTGGGCGGCGAACGAACTCAATCGCGGGTATTACCTCTGGAAGGTCGGAACCATCGGGGGGTTCTCCCTGGCCGATGGCAACTGGGTTCAGGCCCACCCTCAAGTCAACGCGGGGACGGCCGCGATACAGCGGTTCTTCGCCCTATTGTTTGACTATCGGACTTGGGAGCGCGCGGTGGGACCCAACGGCTTTTTGGCGACTTATCAGGAACTCTTTGGATGGCCTTTCGATTTCACGTACGAGCCCCTGGTACTCGATAACCTGGAATCCCCTTCCCTGGACCTTCCTTTCCCAAAAGGGGATACCTGGTACTTCACCGGGGGCCCCCATGGCGCTTGGGGTACGGGTTCCCCTTGGGGGGCAGTGGATTTCGCGCCCGGTGACGGTCCCTTGGGTTGTTACCTCTCGCCTTCCTGGACCACCGCTGTGGCCGATGGCCTGGTCGTGCGCAGTCGATACGGTGTGGTGGCCCTCGACCTGGACATGGACGGCTACGAACAGACGGGTTGGGTCGTGGTGTATTTGCATGTGGATAGCCAGGACCGGGTGCCCGAAGGCGCGGTCGTGCAGCGGGGGGAACGCTTAGGACACCCCTCTTGTGAGGGGGGTGTTTCCACGGGCACCCATATTCACCTGGCCTGGAAGTACAATGGCCAATGGATGGCGGCCTTCGGTGATACTCCCATGGTGCTGTCGGGCTGGCGGGTAGAGAGCGAAGGCCATCCCTATGATGGCTGGCTGGCGCAAGGGACGGAACGGATAGAGGCCTGCGCCTGTCGCAAATCTGAGAACGCGGTCTACCACGCCCCCACTCAGGAGGAAGGACCATGAGCCGAGAAGCCCCAATTCTTTTGGGAAAACCCGTGAGCGCTTCTCGCGTGACCCTGGCCCAACTCATGCAACCCCAGCACGCCAGTTACCTGGGTTTTGTCCACGGCGGGGAAATCATGCGCCTCATTGATGAGGTCGGTGCCCTGGCCTGTATGCGCCACGCCGGCCGTTATGTGGTGACCGTGGCAGTGGACCAGATTCACTTCAACGAGCCCATTCGCATCGGGGACCTGGTCCTGCTTACGGCCGAGGTATCTTACGTGGGGTGTACCTCCATGGAAGTGGAAGTCCAGGTGGTGGCCGAAAATCCCCTGACGGGCGAACGACGCCATACGAATACGGCTTATCTGGTCTATGTAGCCCTGGATGAGGAAGGGCGTCCCACCCCTGTCCCCCCTTTGTTGCTGGAAAACGAACAGCAGCGACGGCGCTTTCAAGAAGCGCAAGAACGCCGTGTCATGCGCCTGGCCCGACGACGACAACGGCGGGTGACGCCTTTGCACGGTGAGCCCGAAGGAGGTGAGAACTGATGTCCGGTGACTTTCCTAACGAAGAAGAATGGGAACTCATTGATCCGGAGGACCTGCCGGCTATTTTTCGGGGTTCGGAAACGGAAGGGACTTTGGTTACCAGCGTGCGCTCCTTGCGAGACCTCATTCAACGGGCCACCGGTCGAGTGGGGGACCGGGAAGCCTTGGAGGACGCCGGGTTGGCCGAGGTCCATCCGTTTCCCTTTCTGGCTCTGGTGGGTATGGAGCAGGTCCAGCAGGCCCTCATGCTGGCCGTCATCAATCCCCGGGTGGGGGGTGTGATTCTGTTGGGGCCCACAGGTGTGGGCAAGACCACCGCGGTGCGTTCTCTGACCGGAGTGCTCCCCCGGGTGCCCCGCAGTCTGTGCTACTACGGATGTCTGCCCGAAGACATTGAAGAGGGTGGTCTGGAGGCCGTTTGTGCCTCGTGCGCGGAGAAGTATCGTCGAGGCGAGCCTTTGGCGGTGATGGAGTCTGCCCGTTTGTTGGAGATCCCCTACCCGGTGCAACCTGAAGAGGTTTGGGGGACTCTGGATGAACGGGCGGCCCGGAAGGGACGTCACCGCTTGCGTCGGGGCCTCTTGGGCCTGGCCGACCGGCAGGTGCTCTTCGTGGATGAAATCACCCGGTATCCACGGGAAATTCAAGAGGCTGTCGTGGAGGCGGCATCGCAGGGTTATTACACCCTGAGCCGGGGTGGCCTGACGGCCGTATACCGCTCCCAATTCGTACTGGTCGCGACCCTCAACCCCCAACGGGGGCGTCTTCCCTTTCATGTGCTGGACCGATTTGGCCTGCGGGTACCCATGAACGCTCTGGACGACCTAGAGGCCCGCGCGTTGTTGTGGGAACGACTGCACGCCTGGCGACGTTCGCCTCGCGCCTTTGTGGCTTCCTTTGAGGCTCGCACCGCGGCTTTGCGTCAGGAAATCAAGGCCGCGCGAGACCGGCTGCCTCGCGTACGGGTCCCTAAGGATGTGGCCCGTCGGGTTGCTCGGCTCGCCTCCCTGCTGGAACTCCCTTCCCTGCGCGCGGAACTGGCTTTGCTGGAAGCCGCCCGTGCCCACGCTGCCGCAGAGGATCGGGAAGAAGTCCAAGATGTAGATGTGCGGGCCGTGGCCCCGTTGGTGATGGCGCTGCGTCGACCCAGGGAGGCAGAGAGGTTTTTCGAAACCCAGGAAGTGGATTTCGTCCCCCTGCAACAAGCCGTGCAAGAGATTTTCCCTCAGGAGGTTGCGTCATGAAACGCATCTGGGTGGTTGTTGGGATAGGCGCGTGGTGGCTGCTAGTTGCATGTCAGCCTTCCACCGTGGTCTCTCCCACTGCATCCCCCCTTCCCCCTTCACCTGCGGGGACCTCTCTTCCAGAAGGGTCCCCAACCATCCCCGTGACGCCTTCCCCCGAACCCACCTGGACGCCCTCGCCCGAAACACCGATGGCGTCTGGGTCCTGGGGTCTTCCGGACCCCAAGACGGCGCATTGGGTGCGCGTAGCGGAGGGTTTTCGCCAGCCCACGGCCATCGTGGCGGCGCCGGGGTATCCAGGCCGCCTTTTCATCCTGGAACGTCGAGGAGTGGCCTGGACGTTGTGGCAGGGTGAGCGGCAAATTTTCCTCGACCTTCAGGACCGTGTGGGTTCCCAAGCAACCGAACAGGGCCTTTTGGGTATGGCCTTCCATCCGGATTTCCCCGAAACGCCCTGGGTCTTCGTAAATTACACTGACAGGCAGGGAGATACCGTGGTGGCCCGGTTCCCGGTGGATGTGGCCACCTGGAAGGCCGATCCCGGACAGGAGCAGGTGCTCCTCCGGGTGGATCAGCCTTATGGAAACCATAACGGTGGCCATCTTCTATTTGGGCCCGATGGCTACCTGTATATCGGCCTGGGTGATGGCGGTGCAGCCGGTGACCCCCAGGACAATGCCCAGAACCCCCAAACCCTGCTGGGGAAGATGTTGCGCATTGACGTGAATGTAGAGCCCTATGGTATCCCACCAGACAATGCCTTTCCCCAGGGCGGTGGTCGGCCGGAGATTTGGGCGATGGGTTTGCGCAATCCCTGGCGCTACGATTTTGATCCCCTCACCGGCGACCTGTACATCGCGGATGTGGGACAGGACAAGTGGGAAGAGGTGCATTTCTGGCCCGCGGATGGTGGGGCTGGCGCCAACTTCGGTTGGGACTATTACGAGGGTTCCCATCCCTATGAAGACACCCCACCTCCGGGGCTGACCCTGATTTTCCCGGTCGTGGAGTATGGCCACGATCAGGGATGTTCGATTACGGGAGGTGTGGTCTATCGAGGCCGCGCGCTGGGACCGGAGTGGCAGGGAGTTTACCTGTACGGGGATTTTTGCAGCGGACGCATTTGGGGGTTACGCCGCCAGCCGGACGACTCATGGGCCAACGGATTGCTCTACGAAACTTCCTTCAACATCTCAACCTTCGGACGGGATGCTGCAGGTTTCGGCTCCGAGGTGGGGGGAGAGGTGTATTTGGCCCATTACACGACGGGTGAAATCTACCGGTTGGAGCCAGTCGCGCCGTAGATGGACAAGGAGGAAAGGAATACCCATCCTCTCATATAACGAAACAATTGTTGATACTCCTGATCAGGCCCGGTGCCATAGGACAGAACATCAATTGATGGGACGGCTTCGCCGTCCCATCAATTGATGTTTCTACTCGCGGCCCCAGCCCCGGAAAGACCTATGCGGGAGGGCCGAAAGGCCTCCATAAATGTAAGCCCTTGCACAAAGATAGGGAACATGAGGGGTCGTGTGCTACAGCCCGGGTCACATTATCCGATGGCCAGATGGCCTTTTGGATGGTTTCATCTCATGAGAGAAGGGGTATGAGGCAACGAAAAAAGAAAGCGGGGCGGTTTTGGCCGCCCCGCTTTTGGGTTCCCCGTAAGGGCTATTCCTCAATGGGCCAACCCGTGGGGATTTCCCCTGCCTCGAGGCCCTGGCGAATTTCCTCCAGTTTGTCCTTCACATCCTGCGGAATCATGTCTTCAAAGTCGTGGAAGGGCGCGAGGCCCACGTCACCATAGTAGTTGCCCGCGGGGAAGTTGCCTTCCTGGGCCAGCTTGATGAGGTCAAACACGCCGGGGGTGATGAGCTTCATGGCGCTGGTCACCAGGCAGGGACGGGCCTCGGGTACGGTGTACCATTGGTCGGTGTCCACGCCGATGCAGTAGACCTCTTTGCCGGCTTTGGCGGCCTGAGCCACCTCGATGAGCGCGCCATTGCCCGTCTTACCGCCCGCGCCGAAGATGACGTCAAAGCCCTGGTCGATGAGCTGTTTGGCGGTCGCCGCGCCCCACTCAGGGTCGGTGAAGGCCACATCCAGGCCACCAGGGTGATAGATGACGTTGGCTTCCACGTTCTCATTGACGTACTTGGCGCCGTTGATGTAGCCCGTGCCGAAGGCCTTGACGGGAGGGACCAGGTCCGTACCCAGCACGCCGGCAATCTTGTTCGTCTTGGTGAGCATACCCGCCAGCGCGCCGGCCAGGAAGCCCGCGCGATCTTCGTGGAAGATGAGACCGGCTACATTGGGCAGGTCGTTGCCCGCGTCATCGTCCACAGCCCAGGGCTGGAACTGGTCCACACCGATGAAGTAGACCTCGGGGAATTCCTTGGCCATGACCTGGGTCGCTTCACCCAGAGCAAAGCCCACGGTCACGATGACGTCGAAGCCGTTCTCAGCGAAGAGCCGGATGTTGGTCTCATAGTCCTTAGAGTCCTTGGTTTCGATGTAATCCACGTAAGCGCCCAGTTCCTCTTTGGCCTTCAACACACCTTCCCAGGCCGATTGGTTGAAGGACTTATCGTCGATTTCACCCACGTCCGTGACTAGACCGACGCACAGCACATCGGGGCTGGCACAGTCGGGCATTTCTTCTTTGCCCGCGGCCTCTTCCGTCTTCATGGGCTCTGCCGTTTCCATCGCTTCCATTGTTGCCGCGGGCTGCTCTTCCTTCGGCGCTTCGGTGGGGGTGGCCTTCTGGCAGGCTGCCAATCCGATCGCTAAAGCCAATACGGTGAGCATAAACATCCACTTACGCATCCTCTATCTCCTCCTGAAGTAGGTTTGGCCCTGCAGGAGAACCGGCTCGGTTATACCTCTGTCTCTTATAC
>WFUL01000233.1 GCA_015484985.1 Anaerolineales bacterium
CCCATCATGACCGTCACACCCAGCCCCCACAGCCACGGCCACCATCACGCCCACGCCCACGGCCACACCGACCCCCCGTCCCATCTGGCGCCAAATCCAGACCATCACCCTCCCCGACGGTCGGGAACCCCTCATCGCCAGCCTGTCCCCGGACGGGAAGTACCTGGTCGTCGCATCCTGGCTGACCAACACCCAAAAGGGCGTCCCGCTTCGACTCTATCTCTGGGAAGTGGGCAAGCCCACGCCCCTGTGGGAAATCCAGCTCCCCCGCATCCAAGCCGACACGGGCTGGGTGGATGCCTTCGAGTGGATTCCCGAATACAACCTTCTGGGAGTCACCGGCCGGGATACTCGATGGTGGTACTTCCTCCTGAACATCTCGACGGGAAGCGTGGACTGGGTCTACTCGCCCGGCTCGTCGGCCGACATGAAGCACGAACCCGTGATGCTGTGGATTACCGAGCGAAACGAGCTCCTCATCAACACCCCCAACCGCTACCTGCGCCGCTTCCGCGTGCCCTCCATGACGGATGAAGGGAGGTGGCAGGTCTCCGACAACCCGAAATGTTGCTTCTTGTACCGCATGGAACGGGATGCGGATAGTGTCTACGTGGTGGCCCGGGAGGCCTACACCCGTTACTACCGCCTCTTCACCTGGCCGGTGGCCAACCCCAAACAAATCCAGGACTTCAAGCTGGACCTGTCCAGCAACGGGAAGATTACGGACATGGCGGTGAACAACCAGCAGGAGGTCGGGCTCATCTACTGGGCGTACTCCGCGGAGACCCAGCAGGATACCACCCGAGGGCGCATCGTGGTCTTTTCGGGCACCACGGGCAAGGCGGTGATGCAAATCCGCAAGGAGTACGACTTCCCCGAAGCCCTGGAATGGCTGTCCGGCAAGGGCTGGGCCGTAGCCTGGGCGCAGGAAGTCTGGCTGCTTACGTCCAGTTCCCAGAACATCCTGCTTACCCCCTTATCGGTCCAAACCTTCCGGGGGCTGACGGCATCTGCCAACGGGAACCGGGTCGCCCTGTACGGCACCGATTGGGTCACCGAAAAAGGCATCGGCACCATCGAGGTTTGGGAGTGGCGGTAGCCGCGCAACAGGGAACGGTCCCCGGACGCGATACCCCACCCGGGGCATGAAGCAAGCCTTCCAGGGGCCGCGGTCGCGAGGCCGCGGCCCTTGTCTTCGGTCCCCTGGTATGATGGAGGCCAGCAACATGCGCGGGAGCGCCCGGAGGTGGACGATGTTTCCCTGGCGTCTGGCCCGGGACCTGGCCTATCTCACCCTGGGGGCCGGGGTGCTGGCCCTGGCCATGGTGCTCTTCCTCATTCCCGCCCGGCTGGCCGCGGGCGGTGTCAGCGGCCTTTCCTTGGTCCTTCACCACTACACCGGCTGGCCCATCGGTGCCATGGTCTTCGCCTTCAACGTGCCCCTCTTCCTGCTGGGCTGGCGTTACCTGGGCGGCCCCCGCTTCGCCTGGCGCACGGTATATGCCACCGCAGTCTTCTCCGCGGTCATCGACCTCCTTCCCCTGGTCGGACCCCTGCCCGTCCTCACCGATGACCCCGTGCTCCAGGTGCTGTACGGCGGTGTGGTTTCGGGCATCGGCGCGGGACTGATTTACCGGGGAAAAGGCACCAGCGGCGGCACGGACATCCTGGCCCGCATCCTGGCCCACCGGTGGAGCATCCCCATGGCCCAGAGTTACCTGACTTCCGACGCGCTGGTGCTCCTGGCCGCGGGCGCGACCTTCGGCTGGGAGAAGGCCCTGTACGCCCTGGTGGTGCTCTACGTAGCCGGCTTGACCGCGGAAGGCGTTCACCAGGGCGCGAACGTGGCCCGCACCGCGCTCATCATCACCGAGCGGCCTCAAGAGGTGGCCCGGGCCATCCTGGAGCGGCTGGACCGGGGCGCGACGATTTTCCCTGCCACGGGGGCCTACACCGGCCAGCCCCGACCCGTGGTCTACTGCGTCCTCCCCCGGAGCGACGTGGCCCGGCTCAAACTCCTGGTGCGGGAAATCGATCCCCGGGCCTTCATGGTCGTGGGCCAGGCCCACGAGGTCCTGGGCGAAGGCTTCCGCCCCTGGACGGAGGTGGAGTGAGGGAGGGGTGCGCGGTCGGCGGTGCGCAGTCCGCGGGCTGCGGGTAACACACCGCGAACTGCCCCTACGGACTGCGCACCGCGCACTGCGGTTATAATTTCCCCAACCCCACCCGGAGGTCGACCGTAGACGCATCCCGTTGGGGGAAGGCCGCGCTACGCATCATGGCCGCGCTGGTCAAGGCCCGGGTGAAGCAGGCCCTAGGGGAAGAGACCCTACGGGCCGCCGACCGCCAACTCAAAAAGGAGGACTCCCATGCGCCAGCATCTGGACCGGTTCTTGCAGCAGCACCAACTGGATGCGGTCATCGTCATGGGAGGGACGACGGACAACCCCCATATGCGCTATTTCGCGCCCCGGGGGCGCCTCTCCCATGCCCTGGTCTTGAAGCGACAGGGACAGGCCCCCAAGGCCTGGGTCTCGCCCATGGAACGGGAGGAGGCCGCGCAAAGCGACCTCACGGTGCACACCTGGACGGAGGCGGGCTGGAGCCGCTGGCTCCAGGAGGCCGAGGGGAACCGCACCCGCGCCTGGGCCCTCATGCTCGTCCACATCCTGGAACGAGAAGGGCTGGACCAGGCCCGGGTGGCCGTGGTGGGCAAGGTGGAACTGGGCTCCCACTGGAGCCTGCTCCACGAGGTCCAACGGCGCCTGCCCCGCCTCACCCTGCTGGGCCAGGAGGGGCACCACGCTCTGCTCCAGGCCCGGGCCACGAAAGACCCCGACGAAATCCAGCGCATTCGGCGCATGGGCCGCATCACCGTGGAGGTGGTGGGCCGCTTGTGGGAATGGCTGGCCTCCCGCCGCCTGGTGGACGGTCGGCTCGTGGACGGCGACCGGCCCGTGACCATCGGCCGGGTGAAGCGCCTGTTGCGCCAGTGGCTCCTGGACCTGGGCGCGACCACGCCCTACGGCATCATCTTCGCCCAAGGACGGGACGCGGGCATCCCCCACAGCATGGGCCGGGAGGACGAGCCCCTGGAGGCCGGCCGCACCATCGTCTTCGACATCTTCCCCCAGGAAGAGGGCAGCGGCTACTTCTTCGACTTCACCCGCACCTGGGCCCTGGGCCACGCCCCCGAAGAGGCCCAGCGGCTGTACGAACAGGTTCTGGAGGCCCACCGCCTGGGCATGGCCCACATCCGGGCCGGCGTGGCCTGCCAGGACCCCTACCACCGGGTATGCGACTACCTGGAAGCCCGGGGCCACTCCACCCTGCGCTCCCATCCGGACACCCAGGTGGGCTTCGCCCACTCCCTGGGCCACGGCCTGGGCCTGGACATCCACGAGGCCCCCACTCTGCGCAACGGGGTCACCCAGCCCCTGGAACCGGGCATGGTGGTCACGGTGGAACCGGGGCTGTACTACCCCGAACAGGGCATGGGCTTCCGGGTGGAGGACACGGTGCTGGTGCGGGAGGACGGCGCGGCCGAACCCCTGGCCGACTTCCCCTACGACTTCGTGCTGCCGGTAAGGGGATAAGCATGATGCGGACGGCCGACGGCCGACCGCCGTCGGCTTCTTGAGGTATGCTTATACCGACCTCATCCCCTGGAGGGAGCCACGTCCGATGGTCGGGGATACACGACTTTACGAGTTCTATCCTGCGGTGGCCGCGGTGCTCACCGTGGCCCATGAGGGGCGGAAGAACGCCATGGCCATGGCTTGGCATTCGGTGCTGTCCTTCGACCCGCCCCTGTACGGCGCGCTGGTTTCCCCCAAGCGTTTCACCTACGGGCTCCTCAAGGCGGCGGGGGCTTTCGTGGTGAACTTCCTCCCCTGGGAAAAGGCCGACCTGATTGCCCGGGTGGGCCGCCATTCGGGCCGGGACGTGGACAAGTTCCAGGCCTTCGGCATCGAGGAAGTCCCCGTGCCCGACGCCCTGGCCCCCATCCTCCGGGACGCTTACGCGGCCTACGAGTGTCGGGTGGTGGCCGTGCACACCGTGGGCGACCACGACCTGTTCGTGGGGGAAATCGTCCGGGTTCACCGCCGGGAGGAAGCCTTCACCCCCCAACTGACCCTGGACCTGGAACGGGTCCGGCCCGCCCTCTACATCGGCGCGGACCTCTACGTGAGCACGGACCCCGCAACGGTGCGGCGGCACCGGGGGCGGTAAATCCCCAGGAGGGTAAGCGATGAGCGCGAACACGACCCGTTTACGTGTGGCCGTGGTAGGCGCAGGAGGCGTGGGCGGTTACTTTGGGGGACGAATGGCCCAGGCCGGACACGAGGTGGTGTTCCTCGCCCGGGGGGAGCACCTGAAGGCCCTCCGGGAACAGGGCCTCCGGGTGGAGAGCATCCTGGGGGACGTGCACCTCTTCCCCGTCCAGGCCACCGACGACCCGCGGGAAGTGGGCCCGGTGGACCTGGTGCTGGTGGCCACCAAGGCCTGGCAACTTCCCGAAGCGGCCGAAGCCATACCGCCCCTGGTGGGTCCCGAAACCCTGGTGCTTCCCCTGCTCAACGGCGTGGAAGCCCCGGACATCCTGGCCCGGGTGCTGGGGCCGGAACCCGTCCTGGGGGGCCTGTGCCACATCTCCGCGTACAAGGCCGGGCCGGGGCACATCCGCCACGTGGGCATTCAACCCCGCATCACCTTCGGGGAACTGGACGGACGGCGTACGCCCCGGGTGGAGCGCCTGCACCGGGTGCTGGACGCCTGTCCCGGCATGGAGGCCGTGCTCTCGGAGGACATCCGCGCGGACATGTGGGCCAAACTCACCTTCATCGCCGCGTTCGGCGGCGTGGGCGCGGTCACCCGGGCTCCCGCGGGCGTCATCCGCCGTCTTCCCCAAACCCGACGACTCCTGGAGCGGGCCATGGAGGAAATCGTGGCCGTGGCCCAGACCCTGGGGGTCGCCCTGCCCGAGGACACCGTCCGTCGAACCATGGCCTTCGTGGACCGCCTGGAGCCCCACGTGATGGCTTCCATGCAACGGGACATCCTGGAGGGTCGCCCTTCGGAACTGGAGGCCCAGGTGGGCGTGGTGGTGCGCCTGGGACGCGAGGCGGGCGTGGCCACCCCGGTGCACGAATTCCTCTACGCTGCATTGCTCCCCCAGGAGCAGCGTGTCCGAGGTAAACTATCGTGGTAAAGCATGATGGAGGAACCCCTATGCAACGCCTGCGACGCATCCTTCCCCTGGTCTTCGTCGGCCTGGGTCTTCTGCTCCTGGCCATTGGCGCCCTGGCCTTCTATGTACAGCGGCTGGCCGCATCACCCGGCGCCGCGCCCCTCCCCCCGCAAGTGGCCGGCCAACCCCTGGTTTCCTCCCGCACGGGCCGGGCGGCATCGCTGGAAATCGCGCGCATGCACCAAAAATCCTTTCCCATGAACGCGGCCGCGGTGGGGGATTACCGAGGTGAGTACGAGGCCACCCTGTGGGTCAGTGAGTTCCCCCTGGCCTTCATGGCCTCCCGCATGACCCAGGCCATGGTCGAATCCATGCGCACCACGCCCGACCTGCCCTTCCGCCTGCAAGGCGAGCAAACCATCGGGGAATTCACCGTCTACCAGGCCGAAGGGCTGGGCCAGCAGCACTTCTTCTTCACCGCCGGGAACCTGGTCGTCTGGTTGGCCGCGGACGAACCCATCGCGGCTCAGGCCCTGCACGACGTGTTGACTTTCTACCGTGCGCCCCGTCCCTGACCCCAGAGGAGCGTCCCTCATGGAACCCCGGGTGGCGGCGCGCCTGCTGGACCTCAACCGTCGGTTCTATCGGGAGTTCGGCCAGGCCTACGCGGAAAAGCGGGGCTTCCTGCAACCCGGTGTGCAACGCCTCCTCCTCCAGCGGGTACCCCGCGAGGCCCGCCTGCTGGACGTTGGGTGTGGTCACGGTCGCGTGCTGGAGATGCTCCAGGCTCAGGGCTTCCAGGGTACCTACATCGGCCTGGATGCCAGTCCTCCCCTGCTGGAAGCCGCCCGCCAACGGGCCGACAGGGTGGATTTCACCGTGCGTTTGCTCCACCGGGACCTGGCTTCCCCCACCTGGCATGAGGGCGTGCCCGAAGTGGACGCGGCCCTGTGTTTCGCGGTGCTCCATCATCTGCCCGGTTGGGACTTGCGGTTGCGTGTGTTGCGCACCGTCCACGGGCTCCTCGCGCCGCGAGGGTGGATGGCCCTCTCGGTGTGGAACCTGTTGCGAAGTCCCCGCCTCAAGGCCCGGGTGCAGCCCTGGGAGACGGTGGGCCTGACCGGGCAGGACGTGGACTCCGGGGACCTGCTGGTGGACTGGCGCCATGGGGGGTACGGCCTGCGCTACATCCACCAATTCACCCTGCCGGAACTGGAGGCTCTGTTGAGCGCCGCGGGGTTCCACCTGCGGGAGACTTTTCTGTCCGATGGGGAAGGAGGACGACTGGGGATTTACGTGGTGGGTGAAAAATAGGTTTTTCACTAATTCGTGTCTGGGGCGGCTTCGCCGCCCCAGACACGAATTTATTTTTCTCCCTGCGGTCCTGAGCCCGATGAGACCTGCGCGTCCCGTTGCAAATCGCCTTGAAAAGGTTTCGAACACTCCCACGGCAAGGTTTCATCCTGCGCCATCTGGTAGGATTGTAAGACCCCAAGCCATGGAGGAGTGTCTCCCATGATGTCCTTCTCGTGGTTTCGACGTGTGGCCCGCAGTCTCAACCACAGCCGTCCCTGGTGGTGGCGGGGTCTGGTCCACACCCTGAAGGCCGACCGATGGGCCTGGTGGGTGGAACCGGGGAACGAGGTCCATCTTCATCCTCGCGCGCCGTGGTTGGACCTGACCTTGCGGGGGCAGGGCCATCGCGTTGTGGTCGAGCCGGGCGCTACGCTCCGGGGTGTGGTGCTGGACATCGTGGGGGACGGGCATCATGTGCTCATCCGCCGGGGTTGCGTGCTCAACCAGGTCTACATCCGCATCCGAGGCAGGGGAAATCGCCTGGAGATGGAGGAAAACGTGCGCTTCACCCGAGGTGGCGAAATCTGGCTGGAAGACGAAGGTAGCCGGATACGCATCGGACGGGGTACCACCATCGTGCAGGCGCACCTGGCGGCCATTGAAGGAACCACATTACACATCGGGGAGGACTGCCTCTTCGCCTACCAGATTGAAGTCCGCACCGGAGACTCCCACAGCATCCTCGAGGCGGCCACAGGACGGCGCCAGAACCCCTCGGCCGATGTGGTCATCGGCCCGCGGGTGTGGGTAGGTGCGCGCGCCCTCATCCTCAAAGGCACCCGGGTGCCACCGGACAGCGTGGTGGCTGCGGCCGCGGTGGTCACCCAGGCCTTTGACGAACCGGGCGTCGTGCTGGCCGGCCACCCGGCCCGCATTGTGAAACGGGGAATTCGCTGGACCCCCGAACGGGTTCCCGTAGACGATGAATACACGCAGGGCTGAACATCCCCCCTCCCGGCACGCCCAAAACCCCGTATAATCAACCCCAAACCCATCATGAGGAGGAACGTCCCATGACCGTAGCCACCTCTTTCCAAGTCGGCCGCTGGACCTTAGACGACCTGTTCCCCAACAAGGAGGCCTGGGAGCAGGCCATGCACCAGGTGGAACAAAAGGCCGCCCAGGTGGAAGCCTACCGTGAGACCCTGGACACCCTCACCCCGGAAGCCTTCCGGGAGTTGCTGGACGCCCTGGAGGACATCACCCGCACGGCCAACAAAATTGGCTCGTACGCCTTTCTCCGTTTCGCCGCGGATACCGAGGACCCCGAAGCCCAGGCCATGGTGGCCCGGGTGCGCCAGTGGAGCGCGGAACTCCAAAACCGCCTCCTCTTCTTCGAACTCTGGTGGAAGAACCTGCCCGATGAGCAGGCCCACGCCCTGTTGGACGTCGCGGGAGACCGTCGCTACTACCTGGAGAAGATGCGCCTTTTCCGGCCGTACACCCTGGACGAGCAGGCCGAACAGATCATCAATTACAAGAACGCCGCGGGCATCCGACCCCTGGTCTCCCTCTACAGCACCCTGACCTCCCGGTACACCTTCCCCCTGGAAGTGGACGGCGAGGTCAAGGAACTCACCCGTGGGGAACTCATGGTGTACGTCCGGCACCCCGACCCCGACCTGCGGGCCCGGGCGTACCAAAGCCTGTTCCAGGTCTTCACCCGGGACAGGAGCCTCATCGCTCCCATTTACCAGGCGGTCACCCAGGACTGGTACAACGAGAACGTGCGCATTCGAGGATATGAACGCCCCATCTCGCCCCGGAACCTGGCCAACCACCTGCCCGACGAGGTGGTGGATACGCTGCTGGACGTGTGCCGTCGCAACGCGACGGTGTTCCAGCGCTATTTCCGGGTCAAGGCCAGGGCTCTGGAGATGCCCAAACTGCGGCGGTACGACATCTACGCGCCCGTGGGCAAGGCCGATAAGACCTACGACTTCGGAACGGCCGTCCAAATCATTTTGGAGGCCTTTGAACGCTTCCATCCCGAAATCGCCCGTCTGGCCCGTCAGGTCTTCGAAGCGGGTCACGTGGACAGCGAAACCCGCAAAGGCAAGCGAACCGGTGCCTTCTGCGCCGGGGTGGTTCCCGGGCTTACCCCCTGGATTCTCATGAGTTACCAGGGCCGCATCAACGATGTGGCTACCCTGGCCCACGAACTGGGCCATGCCATCCACAACCTGCTGGCCCGACATCACTCGGTCTTCACCTACCACGCGCCTCTGCCCCTGGCGGAAACCGCGTCCACCTTCGGCGAAATGCTCCTGGTGGACCATTTACTGGCCCAGGAAACGGACCCCGAGGTCCGCAAGGCCATTCTTTTCCATCAACTGGACGAGAACTACGCCACCATCATGCGACAGGCCTATTTCGCGCTCTTCGAAATCCGGGCCCATGACATGTTCCCCAAGGGCGCGGCGGCCGAAGACGTGGCCCGGGCCTACCGGGAACTCCTGGAAGAGCAATTCGGCGACGCGGTGGAACTCACCGACGAATTCGCCTGGGAATGGCTGGCCATCCCCCATTTCTACCAGGTACCCTTCTACGTGTACGCCTACGCCTTCGGGCAACTCCTCGTACTGGCCCTGTACCGCCGCTACCAGGAAGAAGGCGAATCCTTCAAGCCCAAGTACCTGGACCTGCTGGCCGCGGGCGGCAGCCGTGCGCCCATGGAC
>WFUL01000234.1 GCA_015484985.1 Anaerolineales bacterium
AGCGTACCTCATCCAGCGACCACCGCAATTCCCCCCGCTGATACTCGTCAAAAGGGGAGCCGGTTACAGGGCCCACCCGCCCATCTTGGACCCAGCCGTAACCTTCATAACCATCCGGTGCCCGAAGACGAACCCATCGCATCACGCGCCTCCTGCCGTCATATGGATGACTTTGACTTCATCCCCATCCTTAAGGGTGAAGGTATCCCAGCGGTCCTGGAGGATGATCTCGCCGTTCACCGAGATAACCAGGCGAGGAAAAGTAAAGTTGAGTTCCCGGAGCAAGTCCCGGATGGTCATTCCGGGCTTCCATTGAACTTCGAATTTATCGTTGACTCGAATCATGCGTCATCACCTCCTCACACACGTTTTGACATGTTTTTATAAGGCACTCCGCATTGTACCGAAGAATGCAGGGAGACAACCCCAAAACTCGCGCATCTTTCGACCGGAACTGATCGGGCTCAGGGCCACCTACGCCGACGTCCGCTCGCCGTCTGCCCCTTCGGACGCTTCAGGTAGGCATTACGCGTGCGGCCTTCTCCCGCTCCCACTCCTGACGTTCGGCCTCGTCGGAAAGCACAATTTCCTTCCCTTCCACGATGCCCTGATAAAGCGCGGCCAGGACAGGGGAGTGTTCAGGGTGAAGGTCCTCCAAGACAAAGGGTTTGAGCAGGACATAACCGGGAATCCCGGGGAAGGGCTCCAGGTAGCGGTCGAAAGGAAGAGAGACTTTGTACAGTTGGTAGTACAGGAACTTCTTGGCACGCAGCACCTGGCCTTCCGCGACCTCCAGATGTTGGGCCCGTAACCAGGCCTCGGCGGTGCGCAGGAAATTGCGCGGGGTATGGGGCAATTTCCCGATGCCATATGGCGTATACCGGGCCCTCCCCCCACACAAAACCCGTTTCCCCAAAAGCACCGCTTCCAGGCCGATGGTGGAATTGTAGACCATGACGAACTTCGCCCGCTGGATGAGCGCATAAGAACTGAGGTACTCGTGGGCATCCACGAAGACCACGTTGGGAAGCCGGTCCACCCTGCGAGCCTTGACCCAATCCCGTACGCTTTCCCGGGCTGCCTTACCCGGTCGATGTTCGTCCGGATGAGCTCGAAGCACGAAAAGGGTCTCGGGGTGTTCCCGGATAATCTCCAACACCGTGTCCAACCAGGCAAACATGTGGGGGAATACAACGTTGGCGTAGACCTGGCTGGTATCAAAGACCACATTGGTGAACACCGGTACCATTTGCTTGAAGCGCCGCAGTCGTTCTTCCCAGGTATCGTCCAGGGGGAGCATGCGAGGCCAGAAGCGCACGCCGGCCATGGTAAAGGCCCCTTGGAAGCGTTTTTCTAAATAGGCATGCAGCCGGGCTTCCCGTTCCGGGGTCCATTCGAAGGTGTGGGGGACTTGAATGGGATAGGCCGGCGCATTCGGGCCATGGGTGAAATAGGCGCTCATGGGACGCAGTCCTGTTTCATGGGTAATGACCGGGATGCCCCGACGCGAGGCCGTCCAGCAGGCCACGGCTTCTGGATAAAACAGGCCGTTGAAGACCACCACTGTTTGGGGAGCCAGGGAGTCCAGCAGAACACGAAAACGCTCCCGCACGCGCCATGCGCTCAACAGAAAACGGCGAAAAAGACGGCGGGTGGGCTCGTCATCGGGAAGGTGGTGCCGACGCAAGGCCCAACGCACGCTGGGCACCACCAGCGCCCCCAGAGGCACACCGCGATAGGTGAATTGGGTCATGTCCTCCACCGACAGGTCGCGCAAGGACGCGGCCAGGTCGGCATCTTCCTCGTACACCAGGGTTTCGGTACGGGCATGGGCGTACATCCGCCGAGACCAAGACATGCACAGGGCACAGGGGGGGCTTCCCTCCGGATCCTCGGCCGCGGCCAGCAGGCAGTGGGAAAGGCCCGCTTGGCAGACGACTTGCACCACGGGAATGCCACTCAGTCGGAGACTCCAGGCGGTGAGGAGCTGGAAGGCCGCGTTCAGACTCAACCCCCACAGTCGCGTGGAAGCGTTGAAGAAGACCACCGGGGGAAGGTTGGGATTCGGTTTCGCGCGTCGCGCCACTTGGCGGGCCATCGCCCTCAAGCGCTGACGCAAGCGCAATGCAGCGGTTTTTTGGACCATCCAGGAGGCCATACCTGTCCCCTCCCAAGAGTTCACAAAACCCAACACCGAGGCCGCTTTATACCTCGTTCTCCTCTTTGCGCTGGTAGAACACCAGGAGTACACTGCCGTAACGACGCTGGTCGAACTCTTCCAGATGCTTCAAGGGCACCCATTCGTACTCATTGGGATGAATCTGAACAATGACCCAACCGTCAGGAGCCAGCCATTCCGGCCTTTCGTCTACCTTGAGCAGTGCCCGCTTCCAAATGCCATGATACTGGGGCGGCGCGATGAAGATGTAATCGAAGGCCCGATCCGGATGATCCAACAAAGCGAAGACATCAACCTGAAGTACCTCCGCATTGTCTCCTTCTTGCAAGCGGGTATGTTCCAGGTTCTTGCGAATCAAACGAATGGCCTTGGGATTCCAGTCGACAAAGCGAACGAACGCAGCCCCTCGACTCAGCGCTTCCAGGCCCACGCTTCCCGTACCGGCGAAAAGGTCCAGCCAGGTTGAACCCAGGACGTCTGGCCCCAGAATGTTGAACAGGGCCATCTTCGCCTTATCGGTGATGGGCCGGATTTCGTCCCCTGGAAGGGAGAAGATCTTTCGTCCTTTCGCTTTGCCCGAAATAATGCGGGGCATATCACGCCTCCCGGGAAAAGGTTTCCACGACCTCGCGTGCAGCCCTCAGGTTGCCTTCGGGTGTCGTCAGGGCCAAGACGCATCCCGTGCCCAGAATCCATCGCCGCCCTTGCGTTTGCCGAAAGGCTTCCCGGGCCTCCTCCTGCACTTGCTGCGGTGTTCCGAAAAGCAGCGTTTCGCGTCGTAACCCTCCACACACCATCCCTGGAACCTGCTCTAAAGCGGCCGCCAGCGTTGGAGAGGTCTCCCGGTCATGCCAGTGCCAGATGTCCACGGGGTAGTGAGTAAAAAGGTGGAACATGATGTCCTGACCATGAAGGTGAAGCATCAAAAGCCAGAAGCGCTCTCGGGCGAACTGAAGTAGGGTCAGGTCGAAAGGCTGTCCAAAGCGGCGGTATTCATCCTCGTTGAGCCAGGCGTATTGGGCATGTTGGATGGCATAGAAAATGCCTGCTACCGGAAGAGAAGACAGGGCTTCCAGATAGGCCAGTGTGGCCTCGGTAATACGGGAGAGGCCTTCCAGCAAGGCTTGAGGATAACGGCGTATGTGCACCAACAGCGCCTCTTCACCCACCAAGTACTTGGCTTGAATCAGAGGGCTGAAGATGGTCTGTAGCACGGGCACTTCAGTCCCCAAGGCCTGAGTGATGAAATCCAAAGCCTCCAGGGTCATCCCTAAAGCCCCTTTCCGGGGATGCGGGGTAGTAAGACGCGTCCAGTCTTCCGGATATTGAATGGGACGTTGGACGATGAAACGCCGTCCCCAGATATCCCCCCGCCACTCGTCCTGAAGCTCCCAGGCAAGGAGAGGATAGCTGGCCGTGGGACTGACCTTCAACAAGTCCCACCCATACGCACGAAAAAAGCGAACATGGCTTTCGGCCAAATCCCGCGCGCGCTGGTCATCCACAGGAAAATGGCGCCACAAGGCCACTGGAGGACGGTCCACCTCCTCCCGACGCAACAAGCGTTCCATGCGCTCGCGGGGCGTCAGGGATGCGGGCATCAAGGACCTCCTCAGGATGGATTTGCAGTGCCCATCATACCAAAAGGAAGGACCCATCGACTTTAAACCAAACAACCCCGGCGCCCAGGCCGGGGTTGTTGGTGAGCACCCATGCAGTTCTTAGATGTTGCTCACGATGTTGCTGAACACATTGCCCACCGTGGGGCCCAACACGATCAAAATCGCGATGACGACAATGGCCACCAAGACGAGAATCAACGCATATTCTACCAAACCTTGAGCCTTGCGCGGTGCGAACAACATGGCTCACCTCCTTACTGAAGAGAATTAGCACTTTTCATTATTGGGGACGCGATTCCGTTTGTCAAGGCCTCTGAGGTGGAAATTTTGAATAGAAAGATGAGGATTTGATGATTGTCATATTTTAGAATACCTTTTGAGCGCGGGCAGTGACCATCTCAAGCAGGGTTTCGTTCATTGGAGCATGCAGCCCCACCTGGCGAGCATATCGGACCACTGCGCCGCACAGGGCATCGATTTCCGTCGGTGCGCCTCGCTCCAAATCTTGAAGCATGGAATTTCGATTGGCTGCGGCCCGGTCCAGAACTTCCAGCACTTTACCCCACGGGTCCTCAAAAGGCAGCGAAATGCCCAGGGCCTCTACAACCCGTAAGACTTCCTCTACCGCGCGACGCATGAACAACAAAGCTGCAGGGTCCTCTCGCAATGCGCCGTTAGGCACACCCAGTAAGGCACCAAAGGGATTAATGGCCACATTGATGAGCAATTTCCCCCATAGGACGGAACGCACATCCTCGACCTCTTGTACAGGAAAGCCGGCATAGGCCAGAGCATCCAACAACGGCTTGACCCGGGGGTGCTGTCCCACAATCACCTCACCCGGACCCGCGGCCATGACCCGACCGGGTTCCATCAGGATGGCTCCTGCCGTGGTTACACCGATGGCCACCCGTTCCCGACCCAGGGCGGTCTGAAAACGCTCCTGGGGACCGATGCCATTGAGCAGGGTGAGGGCTACTCCATCCGGGGCCAGGGTGGGCTGCAATCGAGCGATGGCGTCTTCCGTCTGCCAAGCTTTGACCAGAATGAGGGCAAACCGATGGGGCGGAACCTCCTCTGGCTGCGTGGTGGCCCGAACGGGAAAGCGCTGTTCACGGCCGTCCAGCTCGACCAGGCGGAGGCCTTGCCGACGCAGAGCTTCAACACCTTCACGCCATCGTCCTAAAAAGGTCACCGGATGACCTCGCGCGGCCAAACGGCCCCCGAAAAGCCCGGCCATGGCCCCGGTGCCAATCACCAACACGGGAAAGGGTTCCCTCTTCTGTGCCATCATCCCTCCCTCTCCACCATATCCAGAAAGGCTCTCCACTCCTCTTCATCCATGAAGGTGGAATGTTCCTCCCCGGGAAAACGATGGGATTCCACGTCCTCTCGGTACCGCTTCAGGGCCTCCCGAATCACGCTGCCCACCTCGGCGTAGCGCTTGACGAAACGGGGCTGAAACTCCTCAAACATGCCGACGGTGTCGTGGAAGACCAGCACCTGCCCATCACAGTGCGGTCCGGCTCCAATGCCAATGGTGGGAACCTGTAGCCGTTCGGAAATGTATTTGGCCACCTGGGCTGGCACCATCTCCAATACCAGGGCAAAGACCCCCGCCTTTTCCAAAGCCAGTGCGTCCTCCACCAACCTCTTGGCCGCGACAGCAGTGCGTCCCTGCACCCGAAAGCCCCCCAGTTGGTGGATTTTTTGAGGAGTCAGACCTAAATGACCCATCACCGGAATCCCCGCGTCCACCAGGGCGCGCACCGTGTTCACCTGCTCTCGTCCGCCTTCCAGCTTCACCGCGTCCATACCCGCCTCTTGCAAAAATCGACCCGCGTTGCGCACAGCCTCTTCCACCGACACCTGATAAGACATAAAGGGCATGTCGCCCACCAGCAACGCCCGTTGCGCTCCCCGAGCCACGGCTTTGCAATGATGCAACATAACCTCCATGGTCACCGGCAGCGTATTGGGATAACCTAGGACCACCATACCCAGCGAGTCACCCACCAGAATAACGTCAATCCCTGCCTCATCCACCCATTTGGCCGTGGGGTAATCGTACGCGGTCATCATCGTAATCGGCTGACCCTTGCGCTTTTTCGCCTGGAGGGTGCGAATGGTGACCTTCTTCCTCTCTGCCATGGATCTCCTCCTTTGCCAACCGCAAAATCAAGATGGGTACAACCCGAGCATCTCGCTCGGAGAACCAGACACGATGGTCGTGTAAATCCGTGAGGGACTGGCGTCAGATCTTTTCGTGTATGGAACGTGGTAAACCGATTATACGTGAGTTTGGGTTCACTTTCGTTCTCCGTCCTGACGAGACTGTTTCAGTTTAGTAGACGCGATATTTGATCCCGGGGGGTTCGGACCTGTGCCGTTCTCCCGTCTCCGGCGTGAAGGGATGCCCTGAGCTTTCACCGTTGGCCGAGATTTTTGGTGGGTACACCAAGTCTGTTACTCCCAGGCGAGGGCATTGTGCTGACCAGGTACAGAACCGCAAACAAGGAAAAAATTGATGCAGCGGCGGCGAAGCCGCCGCTGCATCATGCGGCCCCGGGCCTGGACAGAACTACACAAGATATACCGAAAACAACTTCGGTCTTGAACCTCGCAAGATAAGGGTGTGCGTCAGGTCTGCACGACACGTGGAGGAATCCCCCCAATGGGTTTGGGTTTGAAGGAACGCGTAAAAAGCCCGACCCTTCAGGAACGGGGAGGGGACAGGGAGAAAACGCTGCTCGCTTTCACGGTACAATGGAAGCAGTCCATAAAAGGAGTAGCACCATGCCGGTTCGGGAACCCACGCGCAACCGACTGCCCCAACCCACAGTTCGCCCCCAGCGCCGCCCCCCTTGGCTGCGGGTGCGCGCGCCCTCGGGGGAGACGGTGGCCTGGTTGCGGGGCCTGATGCGCAGCAAGACCCTGCACACCATTTGCGAGGAGGCCCACTGTCCCAACATCGGCGAGTGCTGGGGACATGGGACCGCCACCTTCCTGCTGCTGGGCGACGTCTGTACCCGCACGTGCGGTTTCTGCGACGTCAAGCACGGTCGTCCCGGACCGGTGGATTGGGACGAGCCCGAACGGGTGGCACAGGCCGTCAAAGCCATGGGCCTGCGCCACGCGGTCATCACCAGCGTGAACCGGGACGAACGGGGAG
>WFUL01000235.1 GCA_015484985.1 Anaerolineales bacterium
ACCCCGGATGAAGAGAGAGATAATGCAGCAAGCGGCTTCGCCGCTTGCTGCATTATCTCTTCTTTGCTCCTGCGGTCCAGGGCCTGGCCAGACCTGTGCGCTCCAAAAGGAAAAGGCCCGCCTGCAGAGGTGGTCCAAACTTTCGGTCCATAAAGGACCAGCTGATTTCGGCAACATCTGCATGCACCCGCGCAGAGAGACCCTTTGCTTCCAGCGGTCATCCCGATATGGGATCCAAACTGTTATACCGAGGCATCTCTGAGGGGGCCTCAAAAGACACTGGTTTCTGTTCGGCAAAAGGGCGCTTCACTCCTGGACCCAACTGCAGCTCGCCAAATCGTAGGACCACAAAGTCGTCCCTTCAGGATCGTAGCACTCCCATAAGTTGGGCTCCCGCTGTCTGAACTTGTACGTGCATTGAGGAGGGGGTCCGGAAGGGATCTCACACCGCAAATCACATTCCCAGTCACATACACTTGTTTGGGTATTGAAGGTGCAGCTGAAATTTTGGCTTCCCCGGAGGCAGGTCCAGGTGTTATTATCTTCGTAGATCACCTGGTCGCATCCATCTGGGCCGTTGGCATCCACCTCACAAATGTCCCAACAACGCCAACGACACTCTTCCTCATCCCATGTGCACGCGTCGAACACGCCCCACCCTTCACATCGCCATTGCCCATCATCCCGCAACTCACAACGCTCGGTTTCCTCACGCAAGACATCGGGATCGAGGTCTTGGGCGCAATTCAACGCCACGGAGACGTTCGGACACTCCCAGATGCAGACCTGTGCGTTCCAGTTGCAACTGAAGGCGGTCACTTCTCCGGTGGGCAATTGCACTTCGCACATCCACCGACTGGGGTCTTCCTCCGAAGGGGCGCAACTCCTTCCCAGGCCCCCAAGAGGAGGTGTGTCCGGTTCGGGGCAGGCATACAGTTCACACCACCAATCACAACCATCCCACCGACAAATGGCCGGAGGAAGGCGTTCCCCGGCCTCGTCATAGGAAATACATACCCAAATGCCTGCTTCCTGGTCGAGCGGACTACGTCCATCGCAGAAGGTCGGGCCTTCTAGAGGGGCAGGAGCGGTGCATGTTTCATCCGGGCACGCCACACCCCACAGACAGGTATCCTGCTCCCAGGAACAGGTCTCCTCGTTCCAGCGATAAAGCCAGTGTGTATCCCCCTCGTCAGGGACAAGGCGACCATCAGGAAGGACGGCGGTGAGACGACCATCGCCGTCGTCTACAATGCAGCTCACGGTGGTGTCCTCGCCCATCAGGGGTATCGGTTGCCCAAGATAGCCCGTGCATATCTCCTCCAGGGTGCTGAGGTCAAAACCGTTGGTACAGTCGGTCTCGCCCAGGGTCATGCCGGTTTTACGTTCACACACTAGGTCACAGGACTGGGCATCCCAAACACAAAACGTCAGCGCTTCCCCTTGCTCAAAGAAATCGGCATCCCCATCCCCCAAATGACAGGTGATGAGCAGGGTCATCGGCCGGTCACCACCTCCCGGCAGGGGTGCGGGATCCAAAGCAAAGCCCAGCCGTCGCAGTCGTTCGCGAGCCTCTGGAAGGTCTAAGATTTCCCGTTCACATACCGCACCTTCATCCCATTGAGTATTCAGGAATTGCTGCACGACGATGTCGTCATAGATGCACTGGCGGCGCCACGCACATGTCTCGCTATTCCATGTATATTGGTCGACACGGAACTGGAGTTCCTGATGGCAGAACAGCACATTACCCGTAGGATCGTTGGGTGAAGACGCGAGTACATCACAGGCCTGCTGCAAAGGTTCCAAAGAGGAGACACACTGATCGTCACAATCCCAACGACACGTGACCGGATTCCAGGCACATTGCACTTCCACCCAGCCACCGGCATCCATCGGTGGCTGGGCTTCCACGAGGGTACTACCGGGAGCGACGAGGCCTCGACCCGTCCGACCTGTTGCGGGGTCGTCCTCCTCCGAGGAATCGGGGAATTGAGGAATAAGGACGACCTCAAAGGTGGCCTGTGCCTCTCCGTCCGCTGTGGCTTCCCCCACAATGGGGAAATTGCGTGGATATCGGCATCGCCAAAATCCTCCGTCTTCGACCCATTCACATTGTCCTCCGGAGACCTCAGGAGGTGTCTTCGGCTCCGGACAGAGTTTCTCGTCATCCCGGGGAGGCTCACCCCGCCTCCCATCCACAGGGCAGGCACCACAAGCCACCTCGTCCGGGTTGGGGATAAAGCCAAATGCGGCGCGACACGTATTGTCCACTCGCGCAATCACTCGTGCGGGGTAGTAAGGGTGGTCCGGATAGGGCGAACCCGCCGCGGCGAAAGGGAAACCATCATGGTAATTCATGGCTTCGGGACGGTTCACACCTTCATCGGCCCATAACCACCAGAAGAACTGGGGGGCGCCTTCCAACAAGGCGCGCTTGAACGCGATATGTATTTGGGGGCGCTCTCCGGACACCCACTTCACCCACGCCAGGTCAGGGTCTTCCCCCCGACTTTCGTAGAAAATGCGCAAGTCATATCCCGTACCGTTGTTCGGAGCATCTGAGGAGCATACCCGAGCCGAACCAACATCGTTATCGGTGTCCAGAAAGACCTGCACGCCCGCATCGGTCCAGTCTTGGGCTTCCACCGGACCCTGTACCCAAACCAAGACATCACCTCTTCCGTCCCGATCCAGGTCCATCTCCACGCCATAGTTTCCTTGCGGTGAAGAGGCCTCGGGACGCTGTCCAAACAGCGCAAGGATAACGTACACCCACTGGTCATCCATGGCGAGTTCCCCATACACGATGTCCAGGTCAGGGAAATACGTTTTCTGTGTCTGTGCATTAAACGGGCGCTCAAAGATATTCTGTTTGTATACATCTCCTCCTTCAGGTACGATAGTATGTCCCGGACGGACCTCCTCGCCAGTCGCCCGGTCCCAAACCGTGGCCAGCGCTTCAGGTGCCGTCCCTGGTCGTGTTATATGCGCCTGTTTAGGTTGAAACAACAGGTCAAAGGACGGGCCTATCACAAAGTTGAGCGTATCATCTTGCGCGCCCACGGCGACATTAGCACGAGAAGGGGGAAACATATAAGCAACTGCGGTTTGGGTCAGGCTCACACTCTCCCGAGTGGCTTCCAGAGAAGCATCCCTAACTGGGGTTTCGGTGCTTTGAAAAAGCCATCCACACGCCAACACGACCCCAGCCAGCACCAATAAAAACGGGTAAACGAGGGCACCCTCCTCTTGGAATTTCATGGCCAACCTCCTGAAGCCTGGCTTTGAGGTCCCACTGGGAAAGCGCTGCAGGCACAAGGCTTGCCTGAACAGCCGAACGCTGGCAAGGGATACCTCATGACCGTCCACCCGGATTCTATCGGTGTGCTGTGAATCCAGCGTCAGGATGAAACCCAGGAGGGTACGGGCGTGCATCACGTTTTCCAATGTCCCCTACCTGACTCACTCATACCAATTCTCCCGTAATTGATGAACCAATGAACAAGGGTGGCCCTTGGCCCATGGCACCCTCCCTCATGTCCTTATCTTTGTGCAGAGGCTTGCATGGTGGAGGCGTTTTCGCCCTTTCACATAGGTCTTTCCTGGCCCAGGGCCGCGAGAGGAAACATAATTGATGGGGCGGCGAAGCCGCCCCATCAATTATGTTCTTTCCTGCAGTCTCGTGCCCGGTCAGGACAAACGGTACAACGGTTTCGTTTCATGAGAGAATGGGTATCAAGGGTAGCATCCTAAGCCATGCTTGGTATTATCCAACGCAAAAAGGGGACAGCGGATTCTACTGCTGTCCCCTTTCCCTTCACCCCCGGGAAATGGTGAAGAAGATTCGATTACTCCACCGTCACCGATTTCGCCAGGTTCCGAGGCTGGTCTACATCCAGGCCCAGTTCCGCGGCAATGTAATAGGCGAAGAGCTGCAATGGCACAATGGCCACCACAGGAGTGAGCATCCAGGGCACCTCGGGAATCCAGAACACCTCATCGGCCACTTCCGCGATGCGCTCGTCTCCTTCCGTGGCCACTGCAATCACGGGCGCGCCCCGGGATTTCGCCTGTTCCACCTGACTGATCATCTTCTCGTACCAGGGGTCTTGCGGAACAACGGCGATAACGGGCATGTCTTCATCTAACAAAGCGATGGGACCGTGCTTCATCTCTCCGGCAGGGTAGCCCTCGGCGTGAATGTACGAAATCTCTTTGAGCTTGAGCGCGCCCTCGTAGGCCGTAGCCATGTTGATGCCCCGTCCCAGGTAGAGGGCGTTCTTCATGCGCATGTACTTACGGGCAACCCGGTACACCTCTTCCTCCCGGGCCAGCACCTGCTCCACCCAACCGGGCAGATATTGCAGATGGCCCACCAGTTCTTTGCGTTGCTGCGGTGTGAGACGGCCCCGCAAGTCCGCCAACAGGATGGCCAGCATGTACAGGTCCACGAGAGGTGCGGTGTAAGCCTTGGTGGAAGCCACGCTGATTTCCGGCCCCACCTGCATAGAGATGTAGCCATCGGCCATGCGCATGGCCTGGGAGCCGATGACGTTGACAATGGCCCAAAGGGTAGCGCCCCTGTGCTTGCCCTCGTGCATGGCGGCCAAGGTGTCCGCGGTCTCTCCCGACTGAGACACGGCCAGGACCACCATGTCTTCATCAATGATGGGGTCGGCGTAGCGAAACTCCGAGGCAATCATGGTTTCCACGGGAATTCGGGCCAGTCGCTCGATGAGTACCTTCCCCACCAGGGTGGTGTGATACGCGGTCCCGCAGGCCGTCATGTGAATCTTTTTCAAGCGCCGGGCGAAATCCTTGGAAAGGGGAAGAGTCGAGAAGGCAATCTCGCCGGTACGCACGTCCACCCGGCCTGCAATGGTATCCATCAAGGCCCGGGGTTGCTCATGGATTTCTTTGAGCATGAAGTGTTTGTAAGCGCCCTTTTCCGCCGCGGAGATGTCCCAGGGTACGGTGGTGACCTGCACCGGAACTTCCTCACCCTCCAGGGTAAAGATGCGTGCACCGTTTCGGGTGACCACGGCCATCTGCCCCGGTTCCAAGAAGGCCACTCGTCGGGTGTGTTCCAGGATGGCCGGCAGGTCGGAGGCCACGAACATTTCACCGTCCTCACCGAAGCCGATGACGATGCCGCCAGCGTTGCCTAAACGTGCGGTGATGAGCTTGTCGGGTTCCAGGGCCGAGAGCACCACGATGGCATTGGAGCCCTTGAGGATGCGCAAAGCCTCCCGCGTGGCTTCGACCAACGGGCGTCCCGCGGCGACGAAGCGGTCGATAAGGTGGACGATGACCTCGGTATCCGTGTCGGATTGGAAACGGACTCCCTCGCTTTCGAGTTCTTCCCGCAGGGGCAGGAAATTCTCCACGATGCCGTTGTGCACCACCGCGATGGTTCGGACGGGATTCACATGGGGATGGGCGTTCCGGTCGATGGGTTCGCCATGGGTGGCCCATCGGGTATGTCCAATGCCCACCGTACCTGGCAAAGGCTCCTGTTCGATGTCCTCGATGAGGATGCGTAATTTTCCAGCACGGCGTTTGACCGAGATGACCCCGTTGTGCAACACGGCCACCCCGGCCGAATCGTAACCCCGATACTCCAACCGCTTCAGGCCGTTGAGGAGAATCGGGACCGCCTGTCGTTCCCCAATGTATCCCACAATACCGCACATGGATTCACCTCCTGCAAATCACGGACCCCGCTTGCACCGTGGTTCCACCGGCAGCCCTGTCCACGCGTCACGGCGAAGGACCGCGGGATGGTCCGATCAGGTGAGGTACCGCGCGGAAGGATGCACGGGGCAACCCTGCCCGAAGGGAGAGAACATCTGCCACTGCACCACTGCCCACAAATGGACCACGGCAGCATCGGTTCCACCGGCCATGTCCAGGCCTTGTCCGCCCCGGTTACCCGCGCGGCCTTCGGTCCTGGACTTCCATGGGGAGACGGCCTCCCCGGGAGGGAAGCGGGGCGTGGCCGGTGCGCCCCGGAGGGCATCCGCCGATTCCTCGATTTTCCCCGGACCGATGGTCCGGGTTAGCCCCTGCCCGCGCAGGGGAACCCTCCACCTCGTCACCCGCCCATATTCGGGCGGGCCAGGCGCTACTTCCCTCCCCATCCTCAGGGGAATGTGCTCCAAACCCGTTCCCTCGTCCAGCCTCACCTCCTGCCCAAAGGAAATTCGGGGATTTTCAAGTGTACCCAGAAACCTCGGGAAAGGCAAACGGGTCAGGTGCTGTCGCATACCCATATCTTAGGAGCACCCTCGTTTCTCAATAGGCGAAGAACATATCGGAGAGGCTCATCAAACTCATCTCCGCAAATCTCGCATAGTCCTAACCGGGCACGGGGCCGCAGGAGGAATAAAGTGATGCAGCGGCGAAGCCGCCGCTGCATCACTTTATTCCTCCCCCTCCGGCCAAGGCCCTCGCAAGCCTGTGTGGGTCCCAGGGGGCGATGCCCACCTGTCCGCTACCTCTGCTTCAACACCTGCTCCAGCGCGTACAGGGCATACAGGGCCGGACGCGGGTGGGCGTTCACACCCATGAGCCCGATACGCCAGACCTGCCCGGCTAAACGTCCCAAGCCACCGCCAATTTCAATCCCGAAGTCGGTCAGCAGACGACGGCGCAACACCGCCTCGTCCACACCCTCGGGCACTTGCAGTACGTTTAAGTGGGGGACGCGTTCCTCTTCGGGGGTCAGGTAGGCCAAGCCCAGGGCCTCCACGGCTGGACGAAACATCTCGTATACCCGATGGTGACGGGCCCACACCGCCTCCAGGCCCTCTTCTTGAATCAGGCGCAGGGCCTCGTGCAATGCATACAGGGCGTTCACCGGTGCGGTGTGATGGTAAGCCCGACGCGTTTCACCATGCCAATAAGCGGTGAGCAGTGTAATGTCCATGAACCAGCTCTGCACCGGAGTGCGGCGCCTCCGAATCACCTCCATGGCGCGCGCATTAACGGTCACTGGCGCAAGCCCAGGCACGCAGGACAGGCACTTTTGGCTCCCTGAGTACACCACATCCAGATCCCAGGCATCCACCTCCACCGGGACGCCGCCTAAGGAAGTCACCGCGTCCACCAGGATGAGCGCGCCGTACCGATGGGCCACCTGGGCCAGCGTCTTCACGTCGGAGAGGGCTCCAGTAGAGGTCTCCGCATGCACGCAGGCCACCACCCTGGTGTCGGGATGGGCCTTGAGAGTATCTTCCACCTTTTGAGGGTCCACCGCCCGACCCCAGGGGAACTCCACAGGAACCACCTGGCCACCGCAACGTTCCACCATGGCCTGCAGACGTTCACCGAAGTAGCCGTTCTTACACACCACCACCTTGTCCCCGGGCTCCACCAGGTTCACCACTGCGGCCTCCATGCCCGCCGTCCCCGGTCCCGACACCACAAAGGTCACCGGGTTACGGGTCCGAAACACGTACTGGAGCAATGTCCGAAGTTCGTCCATCATGCGCAGGAATTCAGGGTCCAAATGCCCGATGGTGGGACGGGAAAGAGCCTCCAGCACCCGGGGCGATACATTGGTAGGTCCCGGACCCAAGAGCAGCCGCTCCGGCGGTTGGAACGTGGTCATCATAGCCCTCACCTCCCATCAGGATGCAACACTTTTTCGGCCGACCGTAGTTCAAGCATAACCCAAGGAACGAGGAAAACTCAACCGGGCATAAGGTAAGGTGGTGAGAAAGGAAAAGCGCCCTCCGTCTTTTTCACGCTTCTCCCAGCAAACGCATCCCCGTCAGGGCCTCGTACACCGCGATGACGCCGGAGTTGTCCAGATCCTCCAGGCCCTGTTCGCACATGGCCCGGTAGAGTTGGGTATGAACCGCGGTGGCGAAAAGGGGCATACCGTAGGCCCGGGCCGTGTCCAGCACGATGTCCAGGTCCTTGAGCATGAGGCGGGCCTTGAAGCCCGGTCGACGGTCTCCCTGGAAGAGCCGTGGAGGCTTGTGGTCCAGAGTCCAGCAACCGGCCGCGCCGCCCCGAATGGCCGCCACCACCCGCCGGGGGTCCACCCCGGCCTTCTGGGCCAGGAGCAGGAGTTCGGCCATGGCCACCATCTGAGCCGCGACCATGATTTGGTTCGCGGCCTTGGCTACCTGACCCGCGCCGTGGTCACCGATGTGGGTGATGGTCTTCCCCTCGGCCTCCAGCACCGGGCGGACCTTTTCCAACGCCTCCACCGGCCCGCCCACCATGATGGTCAGGGTCCCCTGCTGGGCCCCCACGTCGCCACCACTGACGGGGGCATCCAGGCACAGCACGCCCTTTTCTCCCAGCACCTGGGCGATGCGCCGGGCCGTTTCAGGATGGATGGTAGAGTGGTCCACGAAAATCAGGCCTTCCCGGGCCGCTTCCAGGATACCTCCCGGCCCCAGGGCTACCTGTTCCACGTCCTTAGAAGTCGGCAGGTTGGTGATGACCACGTCCACCTGGGCGGCCACCTCCGCGGGGGAAGAAGCGGCACGCGCCCCTTCGGCCACCAGTTCCTCCACCGGTCCCCGGGAACGATTGTGGACGACCAGGGGAAAACCGGCCTTCAGGATGTTTCGGGCCATGGGTTTCCCCATGGTTCCCAAGCCGATATAGCCTACACGCAACACGGCGTCACCTCCTGCGCCTGAATTCGCCCAACTACCGCAAGGTCAGGGGCAGGTAGGCCCGCCCCGCATACCGGGCCTGAGGGCCCAGGTCCTCCTCAATGCGCAGCAGTTGGTTGTACTTGGCCGTGCGGTCGCTGCGGGCCGGCGCGCCCGTCTTGATCTGCCCCATGTTGAGGGCCACCGCCAGGTCCGCGATGGTGGCGTCCTCCGTCTCCCCCGACCGGTGGGAGGTGATGGTCCCCCAGCCCGCGCGCTGGGCCAGGGTCACGGCCTCCACCGTCTCCGTCAGGGTACCAATCTGGTTCACCTTCACCAACAGGGCGTTGCAGGCCTGGAGGTCGATGGCCCGCTGGACCCGGTCGGGATTCGTCACCAACAGGTCGTCGCCCACCAACTGGACCTGGTCCCCCAAGGTTCGATACAGGGCCTGCCAGCCTTCCCAGTCGTCCTCGGCCATGCCGTCCTCGATGGACAGGATGGGGTACGTTTCCACCCAGCGTTGCCAGAAGGCCACCATCTCCTCGGAGGTCAGTCGGCGCCCTTCCCGGCGCAGGTGATAGGTGCGGGTTTCCTCGTCGTAGAGTTCCGAGGCCGCGGGGTCCAGGGCCAGCACCACCTGCTCGCCGGGGCGGTAGCCCGCGGTTTCGATGGCCTGCAGGATGAGTTCCAGGGCTTCTTCGTTGGCCTTCAGCGGGGGCGCGAAACCGCCCTCATCCCCCACCAAGGTGGGGTAGCCTTTCTCCTTGAGCACCTTCTTGAGGGCGTGGTAGATTTCCGACCCCCACCGCAGGGCCTCGGCGAAGGAGGACGCGCCAATGGGCATGATCATGAATTCCTGCATGTCCGGGCCCTGCCATCCCGTATGCGCGCCGCCGTTGAGGATGTTCATTAGAGGAACAGGGAGGACGTGGGCCTGGACGCCGCCCAGGTAACGGTACAGGGGAAGGCCCAGGGCCTGGGCTGCGGCCTTGGCCACCGCCAGGCTCACCCCCAGGATGGCGTTGGCCCCCAGGCGGGACTTATTGGGCGTGCCGTCCAGTTCCAGCATCCGTAGGTCGATTTCCCGCTGTCGGGTCGCGTCCATGCCCACCAGGGCCGGAGCGAGGACCTCCCGCACATGGGCGACGGCCTTCTGCACGCCCTTGCCGTGGAAGCGCTTCGGGTCGCCATCCCGTAACTCCAGGGCCTCGTGCACGCCCGTGGACGCGCCCGAAGGCACCGCGGCCCGTCCCACGAACCCACCTTCTACGTACACCTCGACTTCCACTGTGGGATTTCCCCGAGAATCCAGAATTTCCCGGGCGTGAATGTGTTCGATTTTGGGCATGGTTTCACCTCCATGCAGGGACTGTCGATATTGTACCCCGTTCGGGAGGAAAGATGTATCCGCGGGAGCCTGAGCCCGATTTCCGGATACACTATGAATTGAGCATCCCGCGAGGGCTCAAGCGGACTGGGGCCCCGTCCGGTATGTCCATAGAGGAAAGCCGACTCATGTCTATTTACGACCGTGCCCAAGCATCAGGATACGCGAGACACCGCCACGTTCATCCCGGTGTATTACAGGCGCTTCTATATAGAGGGAGCATACACCCGGCTACTCGCGTGCTGGATGTGGGATGTGGGCCGGGCCATTACTTATGGGCCCTGGAACAGACCGTCGGGTGCAAGGGTTGGGGCCTTGACCCTTCTTGGGAAATGCTCAGCAGCGCCAAAACCCGCCTTCCCCACCATCCCCTCTGCCTGGGAAGGGCAGAAAGCCTGCCTTATCCTTGTGCCACCTTCGACTTGGTCTTTTCCGTAGACGTTATCCATCACGTTGAGGACCGCCCGGCATACTTTCGTCAGGCCTATCGAGTGCTCAAGCTCGGCGGTCGGATATGCACGGTCACGGATTCCGAGGAGATCATCCGGCACCGTCAGCCCCTCTCGGTGTACTTTCCCGAAACGGTGGACATTGACCTGCAACGCTATCCACGATTGGCGGATTTACGGGCCATGATGAAAGAAGCCGGGTTCCACGTCCTGCAAGAGGAGAAGGTCTCATACCGTTATATGGTCACAAGCCTCCAACCATTTCAGGACAAGGCCTTTTCCAGTTTACACCTTATTTCAGAAGAAGCATTTGAGCGAGGCCTGCAACGGATGGAGCAAGCTTTGCGCCGCGGTCCCCTTCCAGCCGTCTCTCGCTACGTACTTCTCTGGGGTGTCAAACCCGTCTCTGCCACAGCGTAACGCCACTTTCCCTACTACAACAGGCCCCATTTGCGGGATTCCTCGCTCCGTGCGAACGAAAACGGTGCAAGCCAGTCCTTCACCTCTTATATAAGTAGATTCGTTTCTTCCCGCCGCACCTGCACCTCTCTCCCCCCATCTGGTACAATTCCGCCAGACCCTGGGGAGGTGCGCGGTGGAGCGGCAGGACCCTTTTGCCCAGGAACGCCGCCGTATGGTGGAGGAGCAACTCAAGGCCCGAGGCATTCGGGACCGACGGGTGCTGGAGGCCATGCTTCAGGTGCCCCGGCACCTCTTCGTGCGTCCGGAGGACCGGGAGTGGGCCTACGCGGACGGCCCTCTACCCATCGGCTTCGGCCAGACCATATCACAACCCTACATCGTGGCCCGCATGACGGAACTGTTGGGCCTCAAGGGCAAGGAAAAAGTCCTGGAAATCGGCACCGGGTCGGGCTATCAGGCGGCCGTGCTGGCCCACCTGGCGCGGGAAGTCCATACGGTGGAACGCATCCCCGAACTTGCAAAACTGGCCCGAGAGCGCCTGAAGCGCCTGGGGCTGACCAACGTCCATGTCCATGTGGCCGACGGCACCCTGGGATGGCCCGCCGAAGCGCCCTACGACGCCATCCTGGTGACCGCAGCGGCACCGGAAATCCCCCAACCCCTTCTGAACCAGCTGGCTCCTGGGGGCCGCCTGGTCGCGCCCGTCGGTTCTCGAGGACTCCAGTATCTGGAGCGATGGACCCGGACCGACGGGGACTTCCTCCACGAGCGCTTCGAGCCCGTGGCCTTCGTGCCCCTGGTGGGAAAATACGGATGGCATCCGGGCGAGTACGGGAACACTGAATCTCCGGCTGGGTAGTGACGCGAGGTCCCCATGCGCTTCGACGTGTTCACCCTGTTCCCCGAAGTGTTCGAACCCTACCTCAGTGTGAGCGTCCTGGGCAAGGCCCGGGAAAAGGGTCTGCTGGAGGTGCACCTGCACAACATTCGAGACTGGGCCACGGACAAGCATCGCACCGTGGACGATGAGCCTTACGGCGGGGGCGGGGGCATGATTATGAAACCCGAACCCATCTTCGCCGCAGTGGAAGACGTTCTGGGACGGCCACCCCAGACCCCGGTCATCCTGCTCACCCCGCAGGGACGCCTGTTCACCCAAGACGTGGCCCGGGAGCTGGCCCAGCACCCCCGTCTGGCCCTCATCTGCGGCCGTTATGAAGGCATCGACGAACGGGTACGGCAATACCTGGTTACCGACGAAATCTCCATCGGTGATTACGTGCTCACCGGGGGCGAGCTCCCGGCCCTGGTGGTCATTGACGCGGTCACCCGCCTCATCCCCGGCGTCCTGGGAGACCCCGACGCGCCCGAGGAGGATTCTTTCGCCCAAGGGTTGCTGGAATATCCCCACTACACCCGCCCCGCGGTATTCCGCGGCTGGGAAGTCCCCGAAGTGCTGCGCTCCGGAGACCACGCCCGCATCGCCCGCTGGCGCCGCGAGCAGGCCTTGAAACGCACCTGGGAACGCCGACCCGACCTCATCGAGAAAGCCAAGCGCGAAGGACGTCTGTCGCCCGAAGACCTGGCGTTTTTGGCTCGATTGGAACAGGAAAGGCGAGGGGGACCCGTACATAGTTAAGACTCCTTCGCCCATCCCTACATTGAGGAAAACGGCACCCATGACCCCATCATCGAACTCCCGATCCCGGCCTTTCCCCTACCTCTCTGTGTTGTTGGTGTCCATGGGCCATTTCGCCCACGACATCTTCCCCGCTTTCTACGGCGTCCTCCTCCCCATCCTGGCGCCTGCCTTGGGTTTGAGTCGAGGCGTGGCTGGCCTCATCACCCTGGCCCGTCAAGTACCCGCGACCCTCAACCCCTTCCTGGGTTACCTGGCGGACCGTACGTCGGTGCGCTGGTTCGTCATCCTGGCTCCCGGACTTACCGCCACCGGGATGACCCTGCTGGGCTGGGTTCCCAACATCTGGACCCTGACCCTGCTCCTCTTCCTGGTGGGCATCAGCGTGGCCCTGTTCCACGCGCCCGCGCCGGCCTTGGTGGCGGAAATCAGCCATCCCTTTACCGGCCGGGGAATGAGCTTCTTCATGGCCGCGGGAGAACTGGGCCGCAGCATCGGCCCTGTACTGGCCATTTGGGGCGTGACCGCATTGGGCTTGCGGGGATTGCCGGCCCTGGCCTTGCTGGGCTGGATGGCCTCCGCGATCCTGGCCTGGCGCCTGGCCGCGGTAGAAGCCCGGGTCAAGAACCACCGATCCCCGGTGACACGGGCGGAACTGCGACGCTGGATGGCTCGCATGGGCCTCCCCCTGGCCGTGCTCATTCTGGGTCGGGCCCTCATCGTAGGAAGTATGGGCACGTACCTGACCTGGTACCTGACGGACAGCGGCCTGCCCTGGGCCCGGGCGGGCTATTGGGTCACAGTGTACGAGGCCGCCGGCGTGGTCGGCGCGTTGACCACCGGAACCTTGAGCGACTGGCTGGGCCGTCGCCGCACCATTGCCCTGGCCACCGGTGCTGCAGCCATGCTCTTGACCGGCATGGTGCTCACTCCCGGACCCTGGAAACCGTGGTGGCTTCCCTTCCTGGGATTCACCGCGCTCTCCGTCCAGCCCGTCATGCTGGCCCTGGTGCAGGAC
>WFUL01000236.1 GCA_015484985.1 Anaerolineales bacterium
GCCCAGGGGGAACCAAGAAACTGCCAATCCATGAGCGCTTTTTAACCCTTCCCTTGAGGACGTGCCTCCATTATAACAATCCCTCAGGAACCCGTTTCATAGATGAACGATGCTGATGGAAGTATGTATGTGGGAAACTTTGGTTGACCCGTTTCTGTGGGCCAACATGGAGATGGAGGCACGGCATGGACGAAGCGCGTGATGAATGGCTGACCCTGAGTGAAGCTGCCCGCTTATTGGGGGTACATCCCAGCACCGTACGGGCCTGGTCCGACAAGGGTCTGCTGCCCGTCTACCGTACCCAGGGCGGACATCGTCGCTATCGTCGCAGTGAAGTCGAGCTGTGGGCGAAAACGCATCGACAGAAGTCCTCCGTTTCCCCGCAAGATGTCATACGCATGGCCATCCGTTACGTCCGCGTTCATGTGGCCGAGGGTCGTCTGGAACAACAAGACTGGTATCGCAAGTTGAACAACGAAGAAGCCCGGGCTTACTATCGTTACGCGGGGCGTTTGTTGCTTACGGGCCTGTTGGCTTATCTCACCGAAAACGGCGAGGAAACCCTGGCCCAGGCCCACGTGCTGGGCTATGACTACGCCATCCACGCACGGCGTTTTGGCCTTTCCTTTGTTGAAGCGACGCAAGCCTTCCTTTTCTTCCGCAACACCGTGCTGGAGGCCATGGTGCACCTCTATGCCCAGGCCAATGTGCTTTCCGGTGAGGCCTGGGAAGAGATGTTGCGCAGGTTCCATGAGTTCACGGACCAAATCCTGATTAAGCTGCTGGAAACCTTCCAGGCGTTGGGGGCTTGAGTGGTAAGGAAGGGGAAAGAAAACGGGCAGTGGCGAAGCCACTGCCCGTTTTCTTTAGGGTTGGGGTTCCAGGCGCAAGTGCCCTTCCAGGTGGGCCAGGACCTGTTCTTGGGTCCAGAGCATGGGAAGGTATTGGAAAGTGCGCCAGAGGTCCGTCATGTCCACGTAATGGGGGTGGAATGCGTGGCCGGATTGTCCTGTGGTATGAATGGCCAGAGAACGGCTCAAATCGGCCAGGTCCACAATCATCCGCATGGAAGGCAGGGAGACCACCCGATATCCCTTGTTGGCCTTCCATCCAGTGGCATTGACAATCCCCGCACCTCCGCCTGTAGGGTACGGTCCTCGGTTAAAAAGGGCTTCGATGGGGGCGACGCCGCTCTTCCCCAGCGTGGGATGGGTCAGATATAGCGCATGGAGTTTGCCCCAGGCCCACCGATTCGGGTCACGCCCGAGCCGTTCCTCCAGTTCGGCCACGGCCGCGGCGAAAGCCTGCCGCAGAATATCGTCCCGGGTCTCCCGTTCCGGCGTGTTCTTATCGTCCCACCAGGGGCTGTCGGGGATGTCCACCAGCTGACGCATCACCTCGAACCACCGCGCGCCGCCCTGGGGCCAGTAGTCCTGGGGCAGGTCGTCGTGGAAAGTGGCGGCCAGCAGGTGACGCCAGAACGCGCCGTACAGGGCAGCCGCTGGACTCTCCGCATCCATTTGGTAATCCCAGCCCTGCCACAACGCGCGCACCTCTTCCAAACGCGCATCTTGCAGGTCCAATTCCATCATCAGGGGCACCAGGAAAGCCGCGCTGCTGTCGTAATTGTCCGCCTGGATGCGGGCCATGTCCTCCACGTCCAGGGGCTTGGGGCTTTGTTCGATAAGGTCGACAATACGTCGGGCCCGGTATCCCATGGCAGGCCGGTCAAAGATGCGCCAGGGATAGTCGGGTCCGACCACGGCGTTGTTGGCGGTCACGATGTAGCCCTTTGGAGGGTTCAGGACCCAGGGGAGTTCTTCAAAGGGAATGTACCCCTGCCACTCATAGTCGTCCGTCCAGCCAGGAACGGGTACCTCTCCGGTGTGTCCGGGCTGGCGGATAGGGATTTTCCCCGGCGTTTGATATCCGATGTTCCCGTCCACGTCCGCGTACAGGAGGTTTTGAGCAGGGACGTCAAAGAGACGGGCGGCTTCCCGGAACTCCTCCCAATTCCGGGCTTTGTTGAAGCCCAGGATGGCCTGCAGGGTGTTGGCCGGTTCCAGCGCGGTCCAGCGCAGGGCCAGGGCGTAGGACGCGGGGAGGTCCAGTCCGGATTTCTCGTCGAAATCCTTAAGTTTGCCGTAGACATCGCTGATGATGGGCCCGTGGCGGGTCGAGCGGATGGTGATTTCCACCGAGCCACCTCCGGCGATGCGGATGACCTCGGTGCGTACGTCCATGTCGACCCATTCGCCGTTCACCTGGTACTGGTTGGGGTTCTCCGGGTTGATTTTCTCGATGTACAGGTCCATCACGTCCGGCCCGACGTTGGTAAAGCCCCATGCGATGCGGTCGTTGTGGCCGATGATGACGCCCGGCGCGCCTGCGAAGGAAAAGCCCACGACATCATAAGGGCAGGCTTCGGATTTCGGCTGGCAGTGCAAGCCCAC
>WFUL01000237.1 GCA_015484985.1 Anaerolineales bacterium
ACCACGGGCACGGCCATGAGGGCCAGGGTGTTGGGGTGGAGGAGACGCAACCCTTCGGGCACAGGGACCAGGGCCGTGAGCCGGGCCACCTGCCCCGTGAGCCCGGTCAGGAAGGGCAGTTTCCCTTCGGGCCATCCTTCTACAAAGAAAGCCGTGCCTATCATGACCAGGGGGGTGAGGGCCAGGAGGCCGTATCCCATCCACCACCAGGTGCGGGGCCGCCGGTGCCCCCGCAGCAGCACCCCGGCCAGCAGGATTTCTCCCAGGGCTGCGGCCACGTAAAGCCAGGCCCCGGGATAGGGCGGGAACAGCGCCCAGTTCAGGGCCAGCAGGCCTGTCCAGGCCAGCAACATGCCTTGCAAAAAGGAGAGACCTTTGGGGGACGGGGCCTGGGAGAAGTCGTCACGTACGGCCATGGGTCTTCCGCCGCCATTGGTACAGTTGTCGTAAGGCCAGCAGGATGAAGCGGGGGTTGTGTTTGAGATAACGCCGCCAGAGGCGTCGCGGTTCGGTCAACAGCCGAAAGAGCCATTCCAGCCCGGCCTGCTGCATCCATCGGGGTGCCTGGGGCTTGGTGCCGGCCAGGAAGTCCACCGCCGCGCCCACGCCCAACATGACCGCGGGCACCCGGCCCCGGTGGTCTGCCATCCAGCGCTCCTGTTTGGGGCATCCCAGGCTGACGAAGAGGATGCGCACGTCCTTCTGGCGCATGTCCTCCACGTCTTGGGTATCCTCTTCCGGAGTCAGGGGACGGAAAGGGGGGCTGTGGGCATAGACCACCCGCAGGCGGGGATAATCCCGGCGCAAACGCTCCAACAGCCGGGTCAGGGTTTGAGGATGGCTGCCGTAAAAGCCCACCGGGATACCCCGGGCTTCCGCGATTTGGCAGAGGCGGAGGACCAGTTCGGCTCCGTACAGGCGCGATTGTCCCCGGCGCCCCATGGCCCGCAACATCCACACCAGGGGCATCCCGTCGGGAACTACCAGGTCGGCCCCGTTGACCACCTGTCGGAAGTCGAGATGGTCATAGGCTTCCATGACCACGTGCACGTTGGCCACGCAGACGTAGCGGCTTTCCCCCGCTTCGGCCCAGGACGCGATGCGCTCCAGGGCCTGCGCCCAGGTGGGGGCGTCGACCCGGGCCTTGAGAATGGTATAGGAGGGCCAGGGGGCTGTTTTGGGTTCCATCTTTCACCTCACCGTGCCATGGTCATGGCCTTTTGGTAGATGTCCATGAGCATTTCGTAGTTGCGCTCCGCGGTGTACCTGGCCTCGTACTCCCGCCGGGCTTCCCGGCCCATCTCGGCCATCTGCCCGGGATGGCGCCAGGCCCATTCCACCGCGGCGGCCAAAGCCTCGGGGTTTCCGGGTTCGAAGAGGAGCCCCGTGCGGCCATGTTCCACGATTTCCGCCATGGCCCCCAGGCGTGAGGCCACCACGGGAAGCCCGGTGGCAAAGGCTTCGGCAAGGGTCAAAGGGAAATTTTCGTAACATTCGGCAGGGTGAAGCAGGATTTGCGCGGTCTGCATCAAAGCCAGCACCTCAGTTCGCGGTCTCCGCCCCAAAAGCTCCACATGCTCAAGCCCCTCTTGTCTTACCACATGGAGCGCCTCTTTGAAAAGAGGACCATCTCCCACCACTTTGAGGGGGATGTTTTTGAGTCGCCGCCAGGCAGCCAGCAGCGTTCGTACCCCCTTCTCGCGCGAGAGCCGACCGACAAAGAGGGCGTAACCACCTTGATGGTGCCCGACTCCGGGGTCGGGGTGGACGAAATTGGGCTTGACCACGATTTTCTCGGCCGGAACCCCCCCCTGGATGAACTTCTTCTTAGCGAACTCCGTCAGGGCAATGTAGATGTCCACCTGGTTCTGCCAGGTTTTCATCAGACGATGGGCGGAGAGCATGGCGGCCACCACCGCCGTCCCAGCCCGCGAGCCCCGCCAGCAGCCGCGGACAACTCCCGGCCACGGGACGCTCCTGCCCACACAGGCCTCGCATACATGTCCCTTCCGCATCAAGAGCGCACCGGGGCAGATGAGGCGGTAGTTGTGAAGGGTCTGCACCACCGGTATCCCGGCTTCCTTGCATACGTAATAGGCCGCGGGCGAGATCAACAAGAACGTGTTATGGAAGTGCGCCACTTCGGGCTTTGTCTCCCGAATCAGCCGCCGGAGCCTGTGCTGCGCTTCGCAGGACCAGATGGTGTTTCGGACGGCTTTGACGAGGTTCATTCCGTAGATCCGCGTGTTGTAGTCGACGAACACAATAACCTCATGCC
>WFUL01000238.1 GCA_015484985.1 Anaerolineales bacterium
AAGTGCGTAACACGTCCTGGGCTTCCTGGAAAGGATGGCTCATCTTGGGTCCTCCTGCCGATAAAGGTCCTGTGTTATGGCCACTTGGGTTTTCATTATACTCGGATTCCTGTCCCCTGGGCTTTTCTTGTGATTGTTCTTGTCATTTTTCTCACGCAGACGGAGAAGACGCAGGGTTTTTCACTGTGCTAACAGAAGGGTGAAGCCATAGGGGCCGCCCCTTTTGCTTAGATCGAACCGGGCTCAGGACCATAAGGAAGAAAGAATTCGTGTGGGGTGGCTTCGCCGCCCCACACGAATTTATTTTTATGACTGTGCGACAAGGAAGTCTGTTACAATTGAGCCTGCCCGTCCGTACACGGGTAGAAGCCACTCCTTGCCAGAGCGATTCCCGAATGTGTATTACGGTGCATCTTCCTGCCACGACGTCCAACCTGGGGCCGGGTTTCGACGTTCTGGGGCTGGCCCTGGATTTGTGGAACACCGTCACCGTGGAGCCCGCGGAGGGATGGAAGGTCACCATAACGGGCGAGGGAGAGGGCCAGCTACCTCAGGATACACGCAATCGGGTGGCGCAGGCCTTTCGCTGGACCTTCCAGCAGGTTGGTGCTGCGCCTCCTGAGGGCGTGCACATTCACTGCCACAATCGCATTCCTGTGGGTTCCGGCCTGGGTTCCAGTGCCACGGCCGTTTTGGCAGGGATGGCGGCAGCCCTGGGCTGGATGGGCCATCCCCTGGATAGAGACCGCCTCCTGGCCTGGGCCGTGCAATGGGAGGGTCATCCTGACAACGCGGCACCCGCGCTCTACGGGGGTCTGGTGGCCGCGGGCCTGAACCAGGAAGGTCGTCCCTGGGTGCTTGCGCTGGACGTGCATCCCTTCTGGACCCAACAGGCCTGGCTGGTGCTGGCCCTGCCCCAGGTGAACCTGCCTACGCAGGAAGCCCGACGGGTTCTGCCGCGCCGGGTGCCGCTGGAAGACGCGGTTTTCAACCTGGCCCATGCCTTGAAGGTGGTCGAGGCTTTGCGCCGCGGGGACCCGGACCTGCTTCGGGAAGGGATGACGGACCGTTGGCATCAGCCCTATCGGCTGCCCCTCATCCCCGGTGCATCCGAGGCCATGCAGGCCGCGCAGGAGGCGGGCGCGGTCGCGGTGATGCTTTCCGGTGCCGGGCCCTCGGTGCTGGCCTGGGTGGTGAGCGACCCCGGGCCCGTGGAAGCCGCCATGGCCGACGCGTTCCGGGCTTACGTCCCCGTGCGCACCTGGCGCTTACGCATGAGCCCTCAGGGACTTTGGGTTCAGGAGTGAGCCGACAGCGGTCAGCGGACAGCCGACCGCCGACTGCTGACTGCCGACTGCCCTCATCCGGTCCATTGGCGCAACTTTTTGTGCTATTTTCGGTTACAATATCGAGTACGTTGGTTCCATGGAGGACGACGCCGTCATGATGGCCTCAAACCAGAGCCCGCTTCCGCTCAAGGTGGAACGTCTCTTCTTTCGTTACCGCCGACGCCGCACCTGGACCCTGCGGGATATCCTGCTGGAGGCTCGACCAGGTGAACTCATCTTGGTGGCGGGTATGAGCGGGTGCGGCAAAAGCACCCTGGCCCGTTCCATCAACGGCCTCATTCCCCACAGTTACCGGGGTGAGCGTCGGGGCGCGGTCTACGTGTTGGGAGACGAGGTGGCCCAGACCCCGAAGGCCCAAATCGCCCAGCGCGTGGGCACGTTGCTTCAGGACCCGGAACGTCAGATTGTCGGTGCGTATGTGGAGAACGAAATTGCGTTCGGTCTGGAGAACCTGGGCTTCCCCCGGGAGGACATCCTGCGTCGCATCGACCACATCCTGACCTATCTCAACATGCCTCATTTGCGCCATAGAGAGACCTTTGCCCTGTCGGGCGGGGAAAAGCAGAAGGTCGCCCTGGCCGGTATTCTGGTCATGGAACCTCAGATGCTCATCCTGGACGAACCGCTGGCCAACCTGGACCCGGCCACCGCGCAAGAAGCCCTGGCCTGGTTCCGACGCCTGGCCGATGAGGGCCGGACGGTCATCATCATCGAACATCGCGTGGAGGACGTGCTCCGCATCCATCCCGACCGGGTGTTCTACATGGAAAACGGCCGGGGAGTGTTCTTCGGCCCTCCGGAGGACCTGCCCAAGGCAGTGGATTACCGCCAGGTCAAACTCCCCGCTCCCTGGATTCTCCGCCTGTCCCGCAAAGACCGGATGCCCGAATTCGAACCCCAGGTGGGCCCACCGGGGAGCCGACGGGAACCTCTGGTAGTCTACGAGAACGTCTCCTTCCGCTACGATGAAGAGGGCCCCTGGGTGCTCAAGGACATCAACTGGACCATCTACCGGGGCGACATCATCGCCTTACTGGGTCCCAACGGTGCAGGCAAGAGCACCTTGATGAAGCATGCCTTGGGGTTGCTGCGACCCACCAGGGGCCGGGTACTGGTATATGGCCGGGACACGCGCGAAGCCTCGGTGGCCCAGCTGGCCTCCCGGGTGGGTTATGTCTTCCAGAACCCCCGCTACATGCTCTTTGCCCGCACGGTGGCCGAAGAGGTGGCCTTTGGCCCCACCAACCTGGGCTATCCTCCCGACGAGGTTCAGCGTCGGGTTCAGGAAGCCCTGGAGATGCTGGACCTGACCGCTTATGCCCAGGACCCGCCCCTGAGCCTCAGTTTCGGACAACAACGACGAGTGGGCATTGCCTCGGTGGTGGCCATGGGCTCCAAAGTCCTGCTCCTGGATGAACCCACCGCGGGCCAGGATTACTGGCACTATATGACCTTCATGGACGGCTTGCTGCGCCTGCCCTACTTTGAAGCCGTGGTCTTCATCACCCACGATGTGGACCTGGCCGTAGCATACGCCAACCGGGTGGTGGTCATGAAGGACGGTGTCATCCAGGCCGACGGTGCGCCTCACGAGGTCCTTCACGACGATGCCCGGTTACGGGAATGGCGCCTGGTTCCCACCACGTTGCTCAACCTCAACCGCGCCGTCTTCCATACCGTGGGCCGCTTCCATCGGGCCGAGGTCCTGGCCCATGTCCTTCC
>WFUL01000239.1 GCA_015484985.1 Anaerolineales bacterium
GCCGCTACCGATGTGTAGGCAGCCCAACACCGACGCCCCCGCCCTCGCAACCGCAACTGCCCGACTGGTGGTGCGAGGAATTTCCTAACGATCCGGCCTGCACACCGTGAGGTCGAAAAGGACCCTGAGCCACCTTCAAGGTGGCTTAGGGTTCCTTGTATCCGAAATTGTTATGCCAATTTTCTCGATAGAAAAACGAATTGATGGGGCGGAGAAGCCGCCCCATCAATTCGTTTCCTTTTCTGCGGTCCCGTGTCCGGTCAGGACGATTGGCACAATGGCTTCGTTTCATGAAAGCATCAGAGATGCTTGGCCATCAAGGCCGCCAAATCCGCGGTGCGGCAGGCGTAGCCCCATTCGTTGTCGTACCAGGCTAGGACTTTCACCAGATGGCCACCGATGACCCGGGTGGAGAGGGCATCCACGATGGAGGAACGCGGGTCACCCTTGTAGTCCACCGAAACCAGCGGTTCCTCGGAATAGCCCAGAATGCCCTTGAGTTCACCTTCTGCGGCGGCTTTGAGGGCCCCGTTCACCGTCTCGACGGTGACCTCCTTCTCCACCTCGGCCACAAAGTCCACAATGGAGACCGTGGAAGTGGGCACCCGAATGGCCATGCCATCGAATTTGCCCTGGAGCTCCGGCAGCACCTTCCCCAAGGCTTTGGCCGCGCCCGTGGTGGTCGGAATCATGTTCACCGCCGCGGCCCGGGCCCGCCGCAGGTCCTTGTGGGCCAGGTCCAGGATGCGCTGGTCGTTGGTGTAGGCGTGGACGGTGGTCATCAGGCCCCGGACGATACCGAACTTTTCGTGAATGACCTTGGCCACCGGCGCCAGGCAGTTCGTGGTGCAGGAGGCGTTGGAGACCACATGGTGTTTCTCGGGGTCGTACATGTGGAAGTTGACGCCCAGCACCACCGTGAGGTCCTCGTTCTTGGCCGGCGCGGTGATGATGACCTTCTTGGCCCCGCCGTGGGTAATGTGGGAGCGCGCGCCGGGGTCCGCATCCGCGTCCCGGAAGACTCCCGTGGCTTCGATAACGATCTCTACGCCCAAATCTCGCCAGGGCAACTTGCGAGGGTCGCGCTCAGCGAACACCTTGATGCGATGGCCGTCGATCACCAGGTCACCGTCCACCACTTCTACAGTGCCGGGATACTTGCCATAGTTGGAATCGTATTGGAACAAATGCGCGTTGGTCTCCGCCGGGAACAAGTCGTTGATAGCTACCACGTTCAGTTCATCGGGATGGTACTGCAAGATGGCCTTGAGTACCTGTCTCCCGATGCGGCCGAAACCGTTAATTCCGACTTTTACGGCCATGTTTCCACCTCCTGGAAGGTCTTGAGAGCGAATGGCCTGCTCTGTTATCTTATACCAGAATCTGAGGTCTCTGAAGGCAGGTATGAGTCTGTTGCATGCCCAATGCATCGAATGGTACTATAACAAACAGAAGAAATGCACTCTCCTCTTCGTCAATGCCCCAATCGGGGGTGGACGAGTATGACGAAGGACCTTGTGCATCTCGCGATGCTCTTGTGGGGTTATGGTTTTTTCATTGTCGCTTGCTTTCTGGGCTAAGTGGGGAAACGTCCTCATTCAAGAAGTCCGGGCGATTTGGGCTTTTTGGAGCGGGGTTCCCCACATTGGAAGTCCGAGGCGGATGGGAAAGGTTGGTAATCGGGGAGCGGGAACGTCTTTGATGGAGGTGCGGTGGCGATGTCGCATCTCGTACGTGTGGATGCTCTTCTCCTCCGGAAGGCGAATTACCGCTATGCGGGATACGTCCGGGTGAAAGACGAGGACGGTCGGACCTTTCGCCTGCCCATGCCGGGTACGGTGGCTCAGTGGCTGCGGAAGGACGAGACCTACATCCTGACCCTGGACGACCCCGAGGCCATTACGTTTGACAATTACCGTCTGGAGGGGCAGGTGCCCATCTGGCCTGCCTGGGAACGCGTCCTAACCCTCACCCGCACCAGTCCTCTCACGGGCGAACCCCTGTACACCTACACCGTGCGGGCCCGGGAGGCCCAGTTCGAGAGCGACTACGCGGCCATTGTGGATTTGGAGCAATACCACTACGCTTCCGATGAGGACCTCCTGGCCCAATGGTACTGTGAGAAGTGCCGCCTCTACCAGGAGGCCAATCTACGACCCGACTGTCCACGGTGTGGGCAGCCCATGCGCTTTCACGACCTCAAGAGCGCGACTCGGGCCTCCCGCTTCCTGGTGCTGGAATTGGTCGAGCGGGAGCCCTACGAGCCCCGCTTCATCGGTTATGTGCGGGTGGACCCGCCCCTGCCCCTCATGCACCGACGCCTTCCCGACGGCACCCTGCAACGCGATATCCGCCAGCAGGTCTTTCCGAAGGAGTGGTTCGCCCATCCCTTCCATCCTGCTGCCCAGAAGACCTTGGAAGACTGGTGGAAGGCCCAGGGAGAGGCGTTGCAGCAGGCCCGTTCTCCAGTAGCCCGGCTGGCGCGGGTGGTAGTTCATCCCGATTACCGCTCCGACGGCCTGGGTCAATTGGCCTTACGGGCCATGTTCGCCTGGATTCAGGAGCGCTGGATTCCCGACATGCGTGTGCCCAAGGCCGCGGTGGAAACGGTGGCCATGATGGCCCGGTATAACCCCTTCATGGAGAAGGTGGGCTTCCACTACCTTTGGGATACGGCCAGCGGACGTCCGGTATTGTACTTCCCCCTCACCGAGGAAGCCCGGAAGCACATGGACGCCTTCTTGCAGCAGGACCCGGTGGCCCGGGAACACAAAGGGCGTTTGTATCGGCCCCGCTATCGGGCGGGTGAGCCCTTACATGAACCCCTGCGCCTGGAGAATGTCTCCAAGGCCTATACCAGTCACCTGGACCTGGACCGGCTTTCCGCGCCCGTCGCTTGTTTACTGGAGGCCTTTGGCGTTCGCCATCGGGTCCTGCAGAAGACGGTACTGCGCCGGGTCAACATGACCATCCCCCCGGGTACGGTTCAGGTGGTGCTGGGGGCTTCGGGAAGTGGAAAGACGACGCTCCTACGGGTGATTTATGGAGCGGTGCGAGGCCTGCAGGACCCTCTTTACCGTATGGATGCCGGAACCATTCATGTGCCCCCGAACGCGCGGGTGGAGGCCCTGCTGCCCGGCGAGGTGGAACCTGACTTTGGCGACGCACCCATTGCCGAGGTACTCTTCCGTCTCACCGGCGACGAGGCCCTGACCGCCGAATTACTCAACCTGGTGGGCATCTCCGATGCCGTGCTGTATCGGGCGCCCTTCCGGGAACTGTCTACCGGCCAGAAGGCCCGGGCGCAACTGGCCTATCTCCTCGCGCGCAGGCCCAATCTTCTGCTGTTGGATGAGTTCGCCGCGCCGCTGGACACGCCCACCGCGTTACGGGTAGCCCGGAAGCTGGCCCAGCTGGCCCGGGAGCAGGGCATGGCTCTGGTGGTAGTCCTGCATCGCCAGGAGCTTCTGCCCGCGCTGGACCCCGACGCGGTGTACGTGGTTGGATATGGAACCTTCTTCCGGGCCGACCGGTTGCCCGAGCGGGGGTTCCGGGTGAAGGAGCCCTACGCCACCTGGATTGTGCAGGGGAAGAAGCGCTGGGAAATCCGAAAGCATCCCACCCGGGTCCGGGGAAGGGTGGCGGTCATCCACAAGGACAAAGTGGTGGGCACGGTGGAGATTGCCGACGTTCACGGCCCCTTTACCCTGGGCGAGTTGAAGGAGCACTACGACAAACACCTGGCTCATCCCCGCTTTCTCGAGGACTACGCTCAGGGACGGGCCCTGTACGCGTGGGAATTGCGGAACCCTCACGAATTCCCCAGGCCGCGCGCCTTCAAACCCAAACCGGGTCAGCAATTGTGGATTCGCCTGGAGGACGGAGAGAACGGAGGAGACGAGCGGACGAAAAAGGATTCCCCTGGAGCATCCCAAGGGTGAGGGAGCGAACACGACTGGTATAATGCAAGTGAACCCCTTGTACGAGATACGTGTATGCGTGTGACTCTGTTCCCCCTGGCCCCCAGCATGTTCGCGGCCTCGGTATTTGTATTCCTGTGTTATCCTCCCGCCTGCCCGGTTGCGGGCGGGATTCTTGCATAAAAGGAGGCAAGCCTATGAGCGCCATTCCGTTGGAAATCGTCACCCACGAAGACCTGCAAATGAACGAGCGTTTGCGGGACTATATCGAGAAGAAAATTGACCGACTGGTGCGTTCCCTGTCCAACGTGATTTCCATTCGGGTGGATTTGAGTTACAACCCGGCTGCACGGAATGTGGACGAGCGGGCCAAAGCGCAGATTACCATTCGGGGCAAGCGGTTGATTTTGCGCACGGAAGAGTATGCGGATGACATCTTCGCGGCCATGGACAAGGCCGTGGACACTATGGAGCGACGTATCGAGCGGGTCAAAGGAAAACGGTATCGGCGCCCGGTGAAGCACGCGGAACTGGTCGCGGACCTGATGGAAAGCGAAGTAGAGGAGGCAACCGAGCCTTCCCGCATTGTGCGACGCAAGCGATTCCTCCTGGTGCCCATGGATGAAGAGGAGGCCATTGAACAGATGGAACTCCTGGGGCACGACACCTTCTTCATCTTCTACAATGCTCGGACCCATAAAATCAACGTACTGTACAAGCGACGGGACGGTACCTACGGCCTGATTGAACCCGAACTCGGATAGCCTATGAGCGCCCCCAGGACGAAGGCCGGGGCCGCGCCAAGGGTGAGCATCATCGTGCCCTGTTACAACGAGCGTGCGACCATTGGCGTGCTTCTGGAGGCCCTGGCCCAACAGGATTTCCCAAAAGAGGACATGGAAGTCCTGGTTGTTGATGGGGGGTCCACGGACGGTACGCTGGAGGTGGTGAAGGACTACCAGCGGCGCGTGCCTTATACCCTGCGCCTCATCCCCAATCCCAGGCGCATCATTCCCGCAGCCCTGAACCAGGGTATCGCTCACGCACGGGGACGGGTGTTGTTGCGCCTGGACGCACACTGCCGTCCCCAGGACGACTATGTACGCCTCTGCCTGGAGGTGCTGGAACGGGTGCCGCGCGTGGGCAACGTGGGCGGCCTGTGGCTGATTCGCCCTTCACGCCCCCGGTCCTGGATTTCCCGCAGTATCGCCCGGGCCCTGGCTCACCCCCTGGGCATGGGAGATTCGCCCTATCGACGCCTGACCCGGCCCCCCGGCCCGGTGGATACGGTGCCCTTTGGCACCTTTCCCCGGGAGGTGTTCGACGACGTGGGATTGTTCGACGAGACCCTGCTGACCAATGAGGATTACGAGTTCAACATCCGTTTGCGAAAGAAAGGCTGGGTGGTGTGGCTGGACCCGCGCATCCGTTGCATTTACTTCGCCCGGCCCACCTTTCGCGCCCTGGCCCGCCAGTATGCCCGCTACGGCTACTGGAAGGCCCGGGTGGTCGTGCGGTACCCCGAGAGTTTGCGGTGGCGACAGGGTGTGGCGCCCCTGTTTGTGCTCCTGTTGCTTGTGGGGGCCTTGTTGTCCCCGGTTTGGACGTGGACACGGCTCCTTTTGGCTTTACAATTGGGCGTGTACAGTATCGCCCTGGTGGGAGCCGCCCTGATGGAAGCGGTGCGACATCGTGACCCAGGGTTGCTGGTCGGCATGCCCATCGCCATGAACATCATGCATCTGGTTTGGGGAGGTGCCTTTTGGATCGGCCTGATACACGGATGGCATCGACGCTCGCCATGAAGACCACGAACGGCCGCCCGATGCCGCCGCGTCGAGGCTGGAATCCCCGTCCTGTGGAACGGCGTATCCTGCTCTTCTTGGGGGACCTGGTGGCCGCGTGGGTGGCCTGGTTCCTGGCTACGGCCATCTGGCTGTGGTTCGCAGGGCCGATACCCTGGTCCCAGTGGCCAGCTTTCTACCTGTCCCGTCCCCGATGGTTCTACCTGCTCCCCTTCCTCTGGCTTCTCTTCCTGGTGGAACTTTACGAGGACCGCCGCGCCACGTCCTGGGAGGAGACGCGGCGGGGGCTGCTGGTGGTCTTCTTCCTGGCCCTGCTGGCCTATTTGGGGATTTACTTCTACCTGGTTTCAGGTGCGGGTCCCCGGCTGCTCCCCCGAGTGAGCGTGGCCGCCTTCCTGGTGCTGGCCGGGGTGTTCACCGCCACCTGGCGCACCATCTATATCCACGTGCTCCTGCGTCGCCTCTTCCTGCGCCGGGCCCTCATCGTGGGCGCGGGAGCCAATGGGCAGACCTTGTGGACGTGGCTCCAGCAATCCGTCTCCCATCCCTTCCTGGTGTTGGGCTTCGTGGATGACCAGCCCCAAAAACGGGGCATGCGTATTGGGGGAGTCGAAGTTCTGGGTACTTCGGCCGAACTCCCTCAGTTGGTGGAACAGTACGCCATTACCGATGTGTTGGTGGCCATTCAGGGTCCTATCCGGGGCGAACTCTTCCAGGCCTTACTGGACGTCCAGGCCATGGGCGTGGAAGTGAGCCACATGAACTCCATCTACGAGGAAATCTTCCAGCGGGTCCCCATCGCCCAACTGGATGCCACCTGGATGATTCGTTCCTTCATGGACGAGGCTCGCAAAACGGTGTACTACGAGGTGGCCAAGCGCCTGGTGGACATCGTGGGCGCGCTGGTGGGCCTGGCCCTGCTGGCCCTGTTGTTCCCCTTCATCGCCCTGTGGATTTACCTGGAAAGCGGCCGCCCCATCTTCTTCTCCCAGGAACGGGTGGGGCGCCACGGCGAGCGCTTCCGTGTGTGGAAGTTCCGCACCATGCTGCCCGACGCTCATCGGGAGCGGGGGCGGTGGGCGCCCGAGGATGAGGACCGGATTACCCGTTTTGGGCGCATCCTGCGCAAGACCCATCTGGACGAATTCCCCCAGTTTTGGGACGTGCTGCGGGGCAAGATGAGCCTGGTGGGCCCCCGACCCGAACAACCCGAACTGGTCGCCCTCCTGGAGGACCGCATTCCCTTCTACCGGGCCCGCTTAATGGTCAAGCCCGGGCTGACGGGTTGGGCCCAGGTGAACATGGGATATGTGGGCACCCTGGAGGACACCCGCATCAAACTCGAATACGACCTGTTCTACATCAAACACCGGAACCTGCTGCTGGACCTGTACATCATCCTGCGCACCTTCGGTGCCATTTTCGGCGCACGTGGGGCCTGACGAGGTCAAGGAGCCATGCCGGATACGGTACTCGTGACGGGTGGAGCCGGTTTCATCGGCTCCCACGTGGTGGATGTCTTGCTGGAGTCCGGCTTCCGGGTGCGGGTGCTGGACGATTTCTCCACCGGCCTGCCGGAGAACCTGGCCCATGCCCGAAAGAAGGGTCCCCTGGAGCTCCGGGAGGGGAGCATCGAGGACCCGGACCTGGTTCGCCGCGCGGTTCGGGGCGTGCGTTGGGTGTTCCATCTCGCGGCGCGCATCTTCGTGGCGGAGTCGGTGCAGAACCCCGTGGCCTATCACCGCACCAATGTGCTGGGCACGGTGCAGGTGCTTCAAGCCGCCCGGGAAGCCGGAGTGGAACGGGTGGTCCTGGCCTCCAGCGCCGCGGTGTACGGGGTCCCCCGAGACCTGCCCTTACGGGAGGACGCGCCCCTGCAGCCCCTTTCCCCTTACGCGGCGGAGAAGATTGCCAACGAGATGGACGCCCGGGTGTTCACCCATTTGGACCTGGATGCGGTGGCCCTGCGTCTTTTCAACGTCTACGGCCCCCGTCAGCGGCCCGACAGCCCCTATGCCGCGGTCATTCCCGCGTTCCTCTCCCGCTGGATGCAGGGGAAACCTCCGGTGGTGTACGGCGACGGCACCCAGACCCGGGATTTCGTCTTCGTAGAGGACGTGGCGCGCGCCTTCCTGCTGGCCGCGCAGGCGCCCCGGGCCTCCGGTCAGGTCTTCAATGTGTGCAGCGGGCAGGGGATTTCGCTGCTGGACCTTCTCCGCCGGATGCGCCCCTTGTTCCCTGCCGCGCCGGACCCGGAATTCGCACCGCCGCGGCCCGGCGACATTCGCCATTCGGTGGGGGACCCTGCGCGTGCCCGTGAGGTGCTGGGCTTCCAGCCTCAGGTCTCCCTGGAAGAGGGCCTCCAGCGAACCCTGAACTGGATGAAGGGAGCGCCCGCGTGATGACGGAAACGCGACCCCTGCATGGTGTGCGATTCGTATCCCTGGAAGTTTGGGGGGCCTTTCTGGACCAGCACCCCGAGGCCCATATTCTCCAGACCCGGGAGTGGGCCCAACTCAAGATGGCCTTTGGGTGGCGGGCCGTGCCCCTCGTGACGGAGGAGAGCGGAGCCCTGATGCTGCTCCGTCCCCTGCCGCTGGGTTTTCACGTGGCGTACATACCCAAAGGCCCTGTGGGTCCCTGGACGCCCGCGTTGCGCCGTGGCATTGACGTGCTGGCCCGTCGGCACCGGACCCTGTTCCTGCTGGTGGAACCGGATGCCTGGGAGGAGGAAGCACCCACGCCACCCCCGGGCTTCCGCAGGGGCGCGTGCCCCGTGCAACCGCCCCGGACCTTAGTGGTGGATTTGACGCCTTCGGAGGAGGACATCCTGGCCCGGATGAAGCAAAAAACCCGGTACAACATCCGCCTGGCCATGCGCAAGGGCGTGCGAGTGCGCCCCTGGTCGGACGTCGAGGGCTTCTACGCCATGCTGGTGGAGACGGCCCGGCGGGATGGGTTCGCCATTCATCCCCCGGCCTACTATCGGTGGGCCTACAACCTCTTCGTGCCTCGGGGCATGGCCACGTTGCTGGTGGCCGAGTATCAGGGCGAGCCCCTGGCCGCGCTCATGGTCTTCGCCCGGGGGAGCCGGGCCTGGTACTTCTACGGCGCGTCCACGGGACGCCATCGCAACCGCATGCCCACCTACCTGTTGCAATGGGAGGCCATGCGCTGGGCCAGGGCCCGGGGGTGCCGGGAGTACGACCTGTGGGGCGTGCCCGACGAGGACCTGGAGACCTTGGAGCGGGACTTCACCCGGCGGCGGGACGGCCTCTGGGGGGTGTATCGCTTCAAGCGGGGCTTCGGCGGCAGGCTTCGCCGGGCCGCCGGCCCCTGGGTGCGGGAATACATCCCGGGAAGCGCCTGGCTGTATCGGATGTTGCGGAAGTGTGGATGAACGGTCGGTCGTCGGAAAGATTGAAGTAGGGGGCGGCGCAGCCGCCCCCTACTTCAATCTCAGTGTGTACGTGGAAGGGATTTCCCAATCGGCTTCCGGCTCCTTCTCCTCCCGTGAGAACTTCTGTGGTATCTTTTTCCCCACGAACCCCCATCAAGCCAACACGCCTCCGGGCGGCCTGGAGGCCGGCCGGAGCATAAGGAGGACGGACGATGTACCCTTTGGTCCTCGGCCTGCACAACCTGAACCGTTGGGTGATTCTCCTCGCGGGCCTGGTCGCGCTGGTGGGGGTGGTCCTGTGGCTGCGCCGCAAGCAGGCGCCGACCTGGGCGACCCCGGCCGCGCGAGCGTGGATGGTGGCC
>WFUL01000240.1 GCA_015484985.1 Anaerolineales bacterium
CTTTTGGAAGAACCCTACCACCTCGGTAACATTTTAGGTGAAAGAACGCGCGGTTCAGAGAAGGAGTTCGGGTACAATAAAAGCGCCTCATTCTCTCCATAGAATACGCAATGGCCATTCCCTTGTTGTTGGAGGTCCTTCCATGCCCGTGGAATTTCGTATGCCCCGTCTGGGCGAAGGCGTCATTGAGGCCACGGTCTCCCGGTGGTTGAAGCAAGAAGGAGAACCGGTGGAAGAAGGCGAACCCATTGTGGAAGTCAGCACGGACAAGGTGGATACGGAAATCCCTGCACCGGTGGACGGGGTTCTGCTCAAAATCCTTGTACCCGAAGGGCAGACCGTGCCGGTGGATACCGTTCTGGCCCTTTTGGACGTGGAGGAAGTGCCCGGGGAGGTAGAGCCCGCCCCGTCGGCGGTGCCGGAAGCCGCGGCCGTCTCCGCGGAGCCTGCACCCGCAGCAGTGCCCAAGGCACCCGCGCCCGCGCCGGCAGCGGCTCCGGAAACACCTGTGCGATGGCGTCCGGGCCGCCATCCCGAACTGGGGTGGATTTCCCCTTTGGTGGCCAAACTGGCCAATGAGCACGGCATCGATTTGCGCCAGGTCAAAGGTAGCGGACTGCACGGCCGCATCACCAAGCAAGATGTTCTGGCCTTCCTGGAGCAACGGGCCGCCGCGCCGGCCGTAGCCCCCACTCCGGTAGTGGAAGTGGCCCCTGCCCAGGAGGTGACCACGACCGCACCTTCCGCCCCAACGGCCCTGCCGGAAACCCTGACTGTTAGCGCGCTCGAAGCCGGGGTGACACCCAAACCCATCACACCCCTTCCCGGTGACGAGTTGGTGCCGTTGACCACCATGCGCCGTCGCATCGCCGAACACATGGTCTATTCCAAGCGCGTGGCACCCCACGCCACCACGGTTATGGAAGCCGACCTGAACCGCATTGTGGCCCACCGAGACACCCATAAGGCAGCATTCGCCCGCCAGGGCGTGCGGTTGACCTATACCGCGTACTTCATCGTGGCCGCGGTACGGGCTTTGCAAGCTTTTCCCATCGTTAACAGTTCCTGGACGGACCAAGGACTCCTCATGCATAAGGTCATCAACATCGGTGTCGCCGTCAGCCTGGGCGAGAAAGGCCTCATCGTACCCGTCATTAAGAACGCCCAAAACCTCTCCCTTCAAGGCATTGCCCAAAGGTTACAGGATCTGGCCGACCGGGCCCGTCGAGGCGCGTTGCAGCCCGACGAAATCACGGGAAGCACGTTTAGCATCACCAATCACGGTGTGACGGGATCACTGTTCGCCACCCCTATCATCAACCAGCCCAACGTGGCCATTCTGGGTGTGGGTGCCATCAAGAAACGTGTGGTGGTCCTGGAAGGGGATGTGCTCGCCATCCGGCCGATGGTGTACCTGTCCCTGTCCTTCGATCATCGCGTCATTGATGGCGCAGTTGCGGACATGTTCCTGGCTCAGGTGGTCCAGATCCTGGAAAACTGGACCGGGGACGAAGCGTAACTTCCACCTCTCGAAAGGGGTTGTTAAGGACAGCAATTCACACCGCGCGAACCGTCGCGACGGTGGAAGAAGGGATGTCCATTCATCGAAAGGCGTTGCACATGTCCCGGGCTTCCTCCTCTCCCCATCAGGATGCCCGCAAACAAGTCGTTTTACGGGTATTGGGAATTCTCTTGGTCCTGGCCTTGAGTTTCCTGGTCCTGTGGTTCCAGGACGTCCTGCGGCGTATGGCACCTTATGGATATGCTGGGGTGTTCTTCCTTACCCTCGCGGCCAATGCCTCGGTAATTCTTCCCCTTCCCGGCCTGGTGTTGCCCTTCACCATGGGTGCGGTGCTCCATCCGTTTTGGGTCGCGGTGGCCGCCGCAGCCGGTGCCTCCTTGGGCGAACTGTCGGGTTACGTCTTGGGGTTTAGTGGACAGGCCTTTGTGGAGAACTATCGGGTCTATCAGCGCCTCAAAGCTCTTATGGTACATTACGGGCCCTGGGTTGTGCTCATTACGGCTATTCTGCCTCTGCCCCTTTTCGACTTCGTGGGTATTCTGGCCGGGGCCACACGATGGCCCCTACACCGTTTCTTGCTTTGGGTTTTTCTGGGAAAATTGGTCAAGATGTTGGCTATCACGTATTTTGGGGGATGGTTACTTCCATGGATGGGCCTGGTCTGAACCCGGTATAATGGACGGACAACGCCTCCCTACCCCGGGGGGCGTGTTTTTCAGAACCAGGTATCCCATTGTGAGGAAACGACGACTTATGGTCCGCCCCCATGTCAAGAAATCCTCCCCGGAACGGGAATGGCTCTATGGCCGTCAAGCCGTATACGAATCTTTACGGGCCAACCGCCGTCGGTTTTATCGCCTGTGGGTGGCGGAATCCGCACGGTTGTATGGGCGCCTGGACGAAATCGTGAATGACTGGGCTCCCCTACGGGGCCTTACGCCGGAATTTCGCCCCCGGGAGGAACTCACCGCCCAAATCGGGCATGAACATCATCAAGGGGTATTGCTGGAAACCGGGCCCTATCCTTATGAAGATTTTCCCTGGTTGCTCGAAAACGCACACGAGCATACGGAACCTGTGTTTCTCCTACTCCTCGATCGTCTTCAGGACCCTCGAAACGTGGGCGCAGTGCTACGTACCGCGGAAGCCGTGGGCGTGCAGGGGGTGGTGCTGCCTTACCGTCAACGCGCGGGCATTACACCCACAGTGGTGCACGTTTCTGCCGGGGCCTCGGAACATCTTCCCGTGGCCACCATGAACCTGGCCCAGGCCATCGAACGGCTGAAGGAAAAGGGTATTTGGGTCCTGGGCTTGGATGCAGGGCCTGAAGCGCAACCCTGGGATTCCTCTTGGGCCCGGGAGCCCCTGGCCTTGGTGGTGGGCAGTGAAGGAGAAGGACTTCGTCCTTTGGTCAGGGAAAAGTGCGACGTGCTCTTGCGCCTGCCCATGTACGGCCGGGTCGCCTCCCTCAACGCCGCCGTGGCCGCATCGGTGGCCCTGTATCTCATCCGCATGGCTCGTGGAGCCCCACCTCTTAATCCTCAGGAGGACGCATGAAGACTACACGATGGCATTACCTCTTCCTCTTTCTCGTAGCCGGGAGCATTTGGTTTCTAGATCAGGCCGCCAAGGCCTGGATTCGCAGGAATTTGGCCCTGGGGGCGGCGATTCCTTTGCTTGAAGACCCCTTGTTCATCCGCATCGTCCATTGGTACAACCGGGGCGGCGTTTTTGGACTGTTCCAGGAATTCAGTTGGGGCTGGACCATTATGGCCCTGGTCATCACCGCCCTCTTGCTACGCTTTTACCCCCACCTGGCCCAGGACCCCTGGTTGCGTTGGGCTCTGGCACTGCAATTAGGCGGCGCGCTGGGCAACCTGACGGATCGCTTACGCCAGGGCTACGTCACCGATTTCATCGCCGTGGCCAATTTCCCGGTGTTCAACTTGGCGGACGTAGCCATCACTTTGGGCATCGTGGTATTGCTCTGGAGCGCCTGGCAACAAACGCCGTCCACAGTAGAAGCCCAGGGAGGGAATCAACTCCTACCCTCGATCGAACAACCAGGAGCCGAGACAACAACCGAGATGCCTCCAGAAAAGGCTCCACCTTCCGTTGAGGAGCAAGAACCCTTCAAGGGCGTGGGATGATATCGCCCCGACCAAAAAGCCAAAGATAGGGACCTATGGCCTGTTTCCAATAGCCAAACCGTTGGGGGTGTTCGAGGAAAGCGCGCCAGGAAGCATCACCCTGGAACCACCGCCGATCTACGGTAACGATGTCTGGCCGGGTTTCTTGAATATACTCCAAAAAACCCTCCTCAGGAGCGTAAGGTAAAGCTTCAAACTCGGTGTTCAGGTAGAGCATCAGGAAGTAATGACGCAGGCCCCGGACCGAGACCCAACGCATTGGCCGGTCCTCCGGAAGGGGAAGAGCCCGGATGGCCTTTAGCAATTCCAGGTTCTCAAGAAATGGAGGGTTCCAGGGATCGGGCGTCATGTATCCCATGGGCGGTACCAGAGCAATGCCTAAAAGTAGGCCAGACAGCCAAGCCCAGATCTGCCGTCGAGAGGCAAACCGAGAAGTCTGAGAGGGGAGGAAAAACAAGGCTCCCAAAACCAGGGTGGGCCACCCCAACATAATGAGATAATAGCGTTTGGCCCCGTGGATGATCATCAGCACGGACAGGCCCACCAAGGTCATGACGCTCCAAAATAGAAAGGCATCCTGTCGTTCTCGTATCCGTCGCTTCACGGTCGTCCCGGCACGCAACACCAACCATAACATCCCTGCACCGGTTAGGCTTGCAAATAACAAAGCTTCTTCCAGAACCCTTTTGGGAAAGAAGTAAGTCGCGTGGAGAAAGAGGGTATATCCCCAGCGAGGGGGAAAGGTCTTCAGGTTACACCACAGATGACTCCCAAAAGCCCGAGGATTGGCCATGAAGGCTTCCACAATCGTGCGAGCATTGCCGAAATCGGCACGAACTTCATCCTCCCAAGAAATGCCGCGGTGGGGTTGTTTTAAGCAGTACCACCGGGTGTAGGCAAAGTGCTGACCAAAGGCGTACATGCTGCGTCCTTGACCCGCTGGTGGACCCCAAAGTGTCCACAAGCCGAGGGCCAATATCGCGGTTCCGACAAGTCCGACTGAAAAGGAACGATGCAGACAGAGCCTCTTCTCCTGCCTCCATGCCTGATAGCCCTGTACCAGGGCCACCAAGGCCAGTGTCCCGGAAGCCATCAGGTATTCCGGACGAGCATACGCAACGACCAACATACTCGTCGCGGCTATGGCAGACCGAGGCCACCCAGGAGGAAAGAAGGTTACCAACCAGGCCGTCAGGAAGACCAGCATCAAGGCGAAGGAAGTCACCCGGGTATCCGTTACCCAGGACAAACGCGAGCTTATGGCATAAATCGCCAGAGCAAAAGCCGCCCAAAAGGAAACACCATAGCGGCGTAGGACCAGGAAGAAAAGCGGGGGAAGAAGGGCTCCCAGCAAGCGGAAATTCAGATAGTACAGGGCTATCCGATCCTGAAAGCCCAGACGATAGAGTAGGTGGTACCACAAACTGTACAGAGGAGACCATTCGGACGGCAACTTCTCCAGGCCGATGTGCAGGAGTTCCACACCCCGGTGGAGATAACGAGCTTCATCGAATGCCGGGATATCGAACCATCGGTCTGCAGGGAGGCCGAACTTCCACCCCGCGGCCAATATAGCCAGGAAAGCCAAGATGTCCCACAAGCCCCAGGCCTGGCGATGGTGCATCGTTTTTGCCTCCATGATATCCTCCGCTGTGATGGATGAGTATACTCCTTACTTTCTCTTCGACAGCGCTGGACACAATATCGCCTTTTCGTTATCCTTCGAAACGATAGATTGAACAGCCTCAATTGATCGCGGCCAGAAGATTATTTTAGGAGGAAGCCATGACGCAGGATGCCCGATTGACCTTGTTGCGTCGTCTGACCGAGGCCCATGGCGTGCCCGGATATGAAGGTCCTGTGCGTAAGATTGTGCGGGAATACTTCCAGGAACTGGGCGAAGTCTTTCAGGACCGTATGGGCAACCTCTTTTGTAAAAAACCAGGGACAGCCGATACCCCTCGGCTGCTCCTGGCCGGTCACATGGATGAGATTGGCTTCATGGTTAAGTACATCACCGAGCAAGGCATGATTCGTTTCGTTCCTCTGGGAGGTTGGTTCGACCAGACCCTATTGGGGCATCGGGTGATCATCAAGACCCATAAGGGGGACGTGTTGGGCGTCATCGGGGCCAAACCTCCCCACCTCATCCCCCCGGAAGAGCGCAACAAACTGGTCCCCAAGAAAGACATGTTCATCGATGTGGGGGCCACCTCTCGTGAAGAGGTGGAGGCCCTGGGAGTGCGCATCGGTGACCCCATCATTCCCCATGCTTCCTTCGAAGTGATGGCCAATGAGAAGGTGTACGTGGCCAAGGCCTTCGATGACCGCGTCGGTGTGGCCATCGCTGTGGAAGTGCTGCGGGCGCTTCAGGGTGAGGGACATCCCAACACCGTGTTCGGAGTGGCCACGGTGCAGGAGGAAGTGGGCCTTCGCGGGGCCACCACCGCCCCCTGGAGTGTAGAACCGGATGTGGCCATCATCCTGGAAGTGGACATCGCGGGGGATACCCCTGGAATCAAACCCGAAGAGGCCCCGGTGAAATTCGGTCAGGGCCCCACCCTGTTGGTCTACGACCGGGCCATGATTCCCAACCTCAAGTTGCGGGATTTGGTGATTCAAGTGGCGGAAGAAGAAGGCATCCCCTTGCAACTTTCGGCCATTCAGGGTGGTGCGACCGACGGCGCGCGCATCCACGTGTACAAGACGGGCGTGCCCACAGTGGTGATTTCCGTACCCACCCGCTACATCCATTCCCATAGCACACTGTTGCATCGGGAGGACTTCGATCGGGCTGTGGCCTTGGTAACCGCCCTGGTCAAACGTCTGGACCGCGAGACAGTGGATCAACTGACTCAAGACGAGTAAGTCCTTGTGAGGCGCGGACGGCCAACCGCTGTTGGCCTGGGCCCTTCCCGACAACCCGCCCCCAAAGGTGCCCTGGGGAGGGTTCGAAATTGGGCCTAACGCCTATGCGTGTGGGCCTTACCGGGCCTACGATTCGGATAAAGAGACAACTGGTGAGCAGCAGGCAAAGTCGCTGCTCACCAGTTGTCCTTCTGTCCAAACCTCAGGGAGGGTGGGGCAGGTTTTTTCGAACAGTCCCAAAGCACCCTGGTCAATTCCCCGTCTTTCGCGTATACTTCCCCCGAAAAACCGGAATGGCAATTCTGTGCAGGAGGTCGTGGACAATGACGGACCTGTTCCAGCAACTCGCGGTGGAACTGCAAAAGCAGATTGAGACCTTCCAGCCCACGGTCGCGGTGGAAGAAGTGGGCTATGTAATCGAAGCCGGCGACGGTATCGCGCGGGCCACCGGTCTCCCCAATGTACGGGCTCAGGAGCTCGTCCAGTTCGAGAATGGCACCCTGGGTATCGCCTTCAACCTGGAAAAGGACAACGTGGGCATCATCATCATGGGTACCATGGAGGGCATCCGGGAAGGTACCCGGGTGTTCGCTACCGGGCGGATTGCTTCGGTGCCCGTGGGTGAAGGCTTGATTGGACGAGTGATCAATCCCCTGGGACAGCCTCTGGACGGCAAGGGCCCCATTCGCTTTGAGAAGTATCGCCCTTTGGAGCGCATTGCTCCCCGGGTGATGGAACGCAAGGACGTGGACACACCCGTGCACACGGGCATCAAGGCCATTGACGCCATGATTCCCATCGGCCGGGGTCAGCGAGAGCTCATCATCGGTGACCGACAGACGGGCAAGACGGCTATTGCGTTGGACGCCATCGTGAGCCAGCGCATGAGCCGGGACATGATCTGCATCTACGTGGCCATCGGCCAGAAGAAATCCCTGGTGGCCCGTATCATCAACGAACTGGAAGCCCTGGGGGCCATGGAGTACACCATCGTGGTCGTGGCCTCCGCGGAGGACCCAGCGGCCCTACAATACTTGGCCCCCTACGCGGGTTGCGCCATCGGTGAGGAATTCATGGAGCAGGGCAAGGACGTGCTGGTGGTGTACGACGACCTCTCCAAACACGCCTGGGCTTACCGAGAAGTCTCCCTGCTCATGCGCCGTCCTCCGGGACGTGAGGCCTATCCTGGCGACGTGTTCTACCTGCATTCTCGCCTGTTGGAGCGGGCCGCGCGGTTGGCCGACCATTACGTCATCGTCCCCAAGGATTTCGAGAGCGAGGACGGTATGGCTACGGCCGAGGACCGGGTGGAGGGCACGCCCGTCTTTGACGGCCCCATTGCCAAGCATGAGGCCGAGCAGTACCTGGAGGGCATGGAGAACAAAGATGCCTACAAGATTGTGAAGGTCCGGGGTACGGGCGGCTCCCTGACAGCCCTGCCCATCATCGAGACCCTGCTGGGCGACGTGTCGGCCTACATCCCCACCAACGTGATTTCCATTACCGACGGCCAGATTTATCTGGAGACGGGCTTGTTCAACGCGGGTATCCGGCCGGCCATCAACGTGGGTATCTCCGTGTCCCGGGTGGGAGGCGATGCCCAGACGAAGATTATGAAGAAGGTGGCCGGTCAGTTGCGGCTGGACATGGCCGCCTTCCGGGAACTGGCCGCGTTCGCCCAGTTCGCCGCGGAACTGGACCCCGCGACTCAGGCGAAATTGAACCGGGGGTTGCGTCTGCAGGAACTCCTCAAGCAACCCCGCTATTCCCCCATGTCTTTGGCCCATGAAATCCTTGCCATCTACGGCGGTACCCGGGGTTATCTGGATTCCGTTCCGGTGGAACGGGTAGCCGAATGGGAACGAGCCCTCATCCGTTTCGTGGAGGACCACTATCCCGACCTCATCGAACGCATCGAGACGGTCAAGGAGTTGACGCCGGACATTGAGGAGCAGATGAAGAAGGCCCTAGAAGAATTCATGAGCACGTGGAAGTAACCTGGGATATCGACTGGGGACAGGATTGAGGGATAAAGATGACGCTGGTCGTGGTGGATGCACGCCCCCGAAACCCCATTCAGGAAGACTACCTGGTCTACCTGCCCGGGTGGTCCCTGCAGCGGTATCTCCGGGAAGCACCGGAGAACGCCTTTTGGTCGTGGAGGTGGTCAGCCCTTCCACCCGGCACCTGGATTTGGATATCAAATCCCCGGAATACGCGCGGGTTGGGATTCCTGAATACTGGCTGGTGGACGAAGAACAACGGATGTTCGTTCAGCATTGGCTGGAAGGCGCAAGTTATCAGAAAGCCGACTTCACCGAAGGCCGGGTGGTGAGTCGAGCCCTCCAGGGTTTCTGGCTGGAAACCTCCTGGTTGTGGCAGGACCCCCGGCCTTCGGAGTGGGACCTGGTGCAACAGATTCTGGCGTCGAAAGGGTGACGCTGTTCACAGCAAGCACAATTGACGAGGAGATGCCATGGCCGCAACAGCTCGAGAGGTCAAAAAGCGCATTCAGAGCGTCAAGAACATTGCCCAGATTACCCGCGCGCTTCAGGCCGTGAGCGCGAGCAAAGTGCAACGCGCGGTGCAGATGGTGGAAGCCACTCGGCCCTATGCCACCAAGGCGTGGGAGGTGCTCACCCACCTGGCTATGGACCCTCTGCGGGCCCAGCTCCATCCTTTGCTGGCTCCCCGAGAGGAAATCCGCAATGTGGCCGTGGTGCTTATCACTGCGGACCGAGGTCTGGCCGGTCCGTATAACACGGAAATCCTCTTAGCCGCGCATCGGAAGTTCGACAACTACCCGGTTCCGGTGAAGTGGATCACTGTGGGCCGCAAGGGGCGGGATTACCTCCTGCGCCGCCGTAGGGACCTGCTGGCCGATTTCAGCGGCCTGGGTGACCCTCCGACATATGTGGAAGTCAGCCCCATCGGCCACCTGGTGGTAGATGAGTACTTGGCGGGCAATGTGGACGAAATCTACGTAGTTTACACCGACTTCATCAGCTTCATGCGTCAGGAAGTGCGCATCCAAAAGCTGATGCCGTTGGAATTCGACGCCCATGAAGGAGGGGAAGGCCTCCTGGAAGGCGCTGTTCAGCCGCGCACAGCTGCTTATATCTACGAACCCAGCCCGGAAGCCCTGTTGGATGAGATTGTGCCCCGGTTCATTCAGTTGCAAATTTACCGGGCCGTCCTGGAGGCCCGAGCCAGTGAACATGCCGCGCGCATGGTGGCTATGAAACGGGCCACGGACAATGCCACCGAACTGGCGGCTCTCTTGCAACTGGAATACAACAAGGCCCGACAGCAAGGCATCACCCGTGAACTCATGGACATTGTGGGTGGTGCGGAAGCCTTGCGCAAGCAAGAAGGACGGTAGTGACTTCTTAGAGACCTTCGACCAAGGAGGAACCCATGCCCAAGAAAGTTGAAGGACGCATCGTACAAATTCTGGGCGGCGTGGTGGACGTCGCTTTCGATGATTACCTGCCCGAAATCTTTGAAGCTATTGAGGTGTTCAATGACGCGACGGGTGAACGCCTGGTGTTGGAAGTTCAGATGCACCTGGGTGAAGGATCTGTGCGCACTGTAGCCATGGGTCCCACCGATGGTCTGCATCGCGGGATGCCTGCTTATGCCTTGGGTGAACCCATTTCCGTGCCCGTGGGCCCCGAGATTTTAGGGCGCGTGTTCAATGTGCTGGGCGACCCCATTGACGGCGGTCCCCCTCCCCAAACCAAGGAACGTCGGTCGATCCACCAGCCCGCACCCACCTTTGAAGAACAATCCGTACGGGTGGAGATTTTGGAAACCGGCATCAAAGCCATCGACCTCATTGCTCCCTTTACCAAGGGTGGAAAGACGGGCATCTTCGGCGGCGCTGGCGTGGGTAAGACGGTCATCATCATGGAGTTGATTCACAACATCGCCCGGTTCCACAAAGGGAACTCCGTTTTCGCGGGCGTGGGGGAGCGCACGCGTGAGGGCACCCAGCTCTACCGAGAGATGAAGGAATCGGGCGTGTTGAAGGACACGGTCCTGGTCTATGGCCAGATGAACGAGCCTCCCGGTGTGCGCCTGCGTGTCGCCCTGACCGGTGTGACCATGGCGGAATGGTTGCGGGATCAGGGCAAGGATGTGCTCCTGTTCATCGACAACATTTTCCGCTATGCGCTGGCCGGTTCCGAAGTATCGGCCTTGCTGGGCCGTCTGCCCTCGGCTGTGGGTTACCAGCCCACCCTGGCCACGGAAATGGGCATGCTCCAGGAACGGATTACGTCCACCAAATGGGGTTCCATCACCTCCATGCAAGCCGTGTATGTGCCCGCGGACGACTACTCCGATCCCGCACCGGTGGCCACTTTCGCCCACCTGGATGCCACCATCACCCTGGAGCGGGCCATTGCGGCCAAGGGTATCTACCCCGCGGTGGACCCGCTGGCCTCTTCCTCGCGTATCCTGGAGCCGGAATTCGTGGGGCAGGACCACTATGAAGTGGCCTACGAGGTCAAGCGGGTGCTCCAGCGTTATAAGGACCTGCAGGACATCATCGCCATCCTGGGTGTGGAAGAGTTGAGTGAAGAGGACAAAATCATTGTAGCCCGGGCACGGAAAATCGAGCGCTTCTTCTCCCAACCCTTCCACGTGGCTGAGCAGTTCACCGGCCGTCCGGGTCGGTATGTTCCCCTGAAGGAGACCATTCGGGGCTTCCGCGAGATTCTGGAAGGCAAGCATGACGACCTGCCTGAGGAAGCCTTCTACATGGTGGGCACCATCGACGAAGCCGTGGAGAAGGGCCAACGCCTGCTGGCTGAGGCCAAGGCGGCCGAGTAATGTCCATTGGCCACGGTAAGGGGCGGCCGCGAGGTCGCCCCTTCCTTATACTCCGAACCGAAGAAGGGTTATGCGTACCGTGACCTCACCCCACTTATGGTCCGAGCCCCTAATCCCGCGACCCTGGAAACTGGGGTCCTTAGCCGCCTCCTTGGTGCTTGTCTCCCAGGCGGTACGGCTGTTCCCCATTTCTTCGCACACCTGGACGGTCTCCCTGTTTGGCTTGATGCTTACCCTGCCGTTAGGAGCCGGAGGCCTGGTTGCCCTCTTCATCGTGCTTTTTGCCTTAAGTGGCATGGACTGGCTGTTGCAAGACCATCCCCTTTACGGCGAAATCCGCTACCGGTGGGTTTATGCCGTGATGCCCACCCTAACGGCCTGGACGCTGGAAATGGCCCTGCTCTATACACCACCGACTGCCCTTTGGTGGGTGGCATTGCTTAGCGGTGCCTTGCTTCTCATCCCGACACTGGTCGCGGAATATGTGTCGGCTGATCCCGGTGCCCCTGGCTACTGGTTGGCACAAATCGGATTGACCACGTTAGGCTTCCTGCTGTTCTTTCTCCTCAGCCTGTACGCTTATGCTTCGCATTGGCGTCTGTTATGGGTCATACCCTTGTTGACCATTACGGGCGGACTGATTACCTTACGCCTGTTTCTGCTTTACAGTTTTGGACGTTTCTGTTGGCTGGAAACCATCATCATCACGCTGTTGACAGCCCAGGCCCTCATGGTCCTTTACCACATGAATTTATCGGCTTTGGGTTACGCCCTCACCCTCACGGGATGGATGTACATCTTGCACATGATTCTGCGCAACCTGCGCGAAGGGACATCCCTTGCCGAAGCCCTGCGCGAACCCCTCTTTGTCATGCTCGTACTGGGGAGCGTCTTGCTATGGCTGGAAAGGCGCTGACCTTGAGGCGGGAAGACTGGTGGGTCATGCGGGAGCATGTGGCACGAGAAGCCCCCTACGAAGCCTGTGGCATGATAGCCGGTCTCGAGGGAAAGAGTGCGCACGTGTTTCCCATCCCCAACGAACTACGCAGTCCCTCGCGTTATCGCATGGAACCGCGCGCGCAACTGAACGCTTTCGAAGCCATGGACGAACATGGGTGGGACTTGCTGGCCATCTATCACTCTCATCCTCAGGGACGGGCGTATCCCTCAGCCATTGACGTAGCGGAAGCCGCCTATCCGGTCGTCTACCTCATCTGGGCCCCGGTCGGAGACGAATGGTTCTGCCTGGGATATTGGCTAGAAGGAGGGCGTATCCAACCCGTCCCGGTACGTCTGCTGTAGAAAACGGAAACAAGTGCATGTCGCCGCTTGCTTCCTGAGGTTCGAGAATAAGAAGGTGACGCTTGCCGAGAAGGGACACCGGTGTTTCGCGTAGGCCTGGCCGGGCCCTGGACCGTGAGAAAAAGAGATAATGTATGCAGCAACTCCGCTGGTGCTTGCGTTATCTTTTTTGCCGGCGGTGCTGTGTCCGGTCAGACCTACGCACTCAAGAAATATATCTGCTTGCAAAGGTTGTCCAAACTCTTGGCCATCTCTCGGTCGCTTTCCCTTGTCCTTGAGACCTTAAACAGCCCGAGCCCGTTCGGCCTCCACAGGATTGCGCAGGACTCCCAGACCTTCGATTTCCACCTCCACCACATCCCCTGGCTGCAACGGGCCCACACCTGCGGGTGTCCCGGTCAGGATGATATCCCCGGGCTCCAAGGTCATGATGGAGGACACGAAGGCAATGATTTGGGGGATAGAAAAGACCATTTCCTGGGTCGAACCCATCTGACGCAATTCACCGTTGACCCGACACAGGATGGTTGCTTCGGTGGGATCGAATTCGGTGTCTACCCAGGGACCCAGAGGCGCAAAGGTGTCGAAGCCTTTGGCTCGCGTCCACTGACCGTCGCGCCGTTGCAGGTCTCGGGCTGTTACGTCGTTGGCAGCCGTGTAGCCCCAGATGTATTTGGGAGCCTCGTCGACCGTAATCCACCGTCCCCGTTTCCCGATAACCACCGCCAATTCGGCCTCGTGCTCCACCTGTTTGGACTGGGGTGGAAGGCGGATGGGCTCTCCTGGCCCGATGACCGCCGTGGGTGGCTTGAGAAAAATAAGGGGGACAGGCGGTACTTCGGCACCGTGTTCTGCTGCATGGGCGGGATAATTGCGCCCTACGGCCACAATCTTCCGC
>WFUL01000241.1 GCA_015484985.1 Anaerolineales bacterium
CTCCTGGAGACTGCGCTCTTGCTTCTGGACCCTCATCACTACGCTGATGCTATTCCTCGTCGGGGCCATTGTCATCGGGGGTTGGCTACAAACCCAGGGGCAGGACTGGGCCGAAATGGCCGCCACCCTGGGCTTGGTTATCTTCACGGGTCCCACCCAAGGAGCCCCAACCCTACACCCCACCCCAACCATAACCCTTGCTGCAGGAGCACCTGGCCCACCTCTAGAGACCACCCAAACGCCGGGTATCACCCCCACGTCGCAGGCACATCCCCTGAAATCTGGTCCCACCATCTTTGGGGCCGATCGCGTCGCGTTCGTATGGCAAAACGACATCTGGAGCATGACCACCGACGGTCAGGATCGACGCCGGCATACCTCCGACGGGATCCCCAAGCGTTACCTGGCTTGGCAGGATGCCACTTACCTGATGTACACATCCAAGAACTGCGCCTATCGATTGGATACGACGCGTGACCTTTCAACACCCCTCTTCTGCCTGGAGAAACAACCCATCCAGAGCTTCCTCCTCTCGACCAATGGCCAATGGGCGGCCTTGTTGGTCGATGAAGCCCTCTATCTCTTTCGTTATCTTCCGGACCTTTTCCAAAAAGAAGCGGTTTCCCTTTCCTTTATCAAGGAACGCCTTCGCGCCTGCGTCTTCCAACCCGCTCCTGTGGATACCGTTCTCTGGGGTCCACCCACAGAAGACGGACAGCAGCAACTCTTGGTGCGGCTCATTGTCCCCTGGTCAGGCCGTCAGGGCCACAGCATTGAACGCATCGTGTTCTCCCAATGCCCCACGGAATTCGAGCGGCGCCGGGTTTTCCCCCTGGACCCCCGCCAGATTCGTGGGTTCCGGGAACTGCCCTACGTTCCCGGGATGGCCTGGAACGGCCTAACCGCCGTCTTCGTCACGCCCCTTATGGGTCAGCCAGACTGGGGACATCTTTACGGCTACCTGAACGACCAGGTCAAGCGCCTCAATCCTCTGGAAGACCGATGTTGCTACCGTCTTCCCACTCTATCCCCCGATGAGCAGGGAGTCTTCCTCATCTTCGGCGATCAAACGAAAGCGCCATACCAGGTGGGCGTTTGGGACATGCTCACCTGGGAAAAACCCAAAACCGGTTGGCAGCCCCTGAAATGGCCGAGGAGCATCCCTCTGGCGGACATCCAGGAGTGGGCCTGGCGCAAAGCATCTTCGGAGAGTAAATAAGTCACCCCTCCTGTCCTGTTTTTTCTTCTGCAAGCAGACGGCGCACCTGTTTCCACACGGAGGCGAACATTTCCCGTGTGAGGCGTCCTGTCTGTGTATTCTGCCGACTGGGATGATAGGAAGCCACCAACGCAGGCAGGTTGGTGCCCAGGGAATATACTGCACCGTGAGAAAAGGGGAGGCGGGGGACGGCAAACCCCAAGTGTTCTCGATATACCCGCAGCACTCCTTCAAAGGCAATACGCCCCAGGGCAACAATCACCCGCAAATACGGGGCCAGAAGCCGAATCTCCTCGGCCAGATAAGGAAGGCAATAGCGTATCTCCTCGGCCGTCGGGCGGTTCTTCGGGGGCACACACCGACATACCGCGGTGATGTACATGTCCCTCAAGGTCAGACCGTCGTCTCGATGTCGGGAATCCGGCTGGCTGGCAAAACCCGCTTCGTACAACGCCCGATAGAGAAAGTCCCCGGAACTATCGCCCGTGAACATCCGACCGGTGCGGTTGGCCCCATGGGCACCGGGTGCCAGGCCCACCACCAAGACCCGCGCCTGACGGTCGCCGAAGCCCGGCACCGGACGTCCCCAGTATTCCTGTTCCCGATAGGCCCGCCGCTTCACCCGGGCCACCTCTTCTCGCCAGGCCACCAAACGGGAACAGCGGCGACATTGCAAAATACGGGACTCCAGGTCCTGCCAGGCGTCCTCATCCAACCTTCGGAAAGGGCTCACGGCAGCACCTCCCGAAACGGCGTTCCCGGTTCCTGCACGTCCACGAACCCTTGACGGCCCTGGAACTGGAAGAAGGTCACCCGACCCGGCCGAATCACCACTTCCTGCTCATAAGGCACGCCCCACCAGGTAATGCGTACACGATACCGGCCTGCAGGCAGATTTCCCACGGCGAAGTTTTCCTGATAGAGGGGGTCCTGTTCCACACTGGGCGTCAGGGTATACGTGCGCAGGCGCAGGGTTCGATACCCACGCCACAGGACCTGCACCTCTTCGGGCCATTCTTCCGGGATGACGAGAACCTGGTAATTCGGCAGGTAAATGCCCGTGGTGCTGCGAACCTGACCCACCAGGACGCCCCAATTCAGGTAAGGCACCATCCAGAGTTCGGGGTTCAGCGCCTTGTCAGGTTTTGGAGAGTCGGGATGCACGTAGCGCACCTCGAGATGGAGATGCGGGCCGGTAACCTTCCCCGTCGCACCCACTTCACCGATGATCTGCCCCCGGACCACTCGCTGGCCCTTGCGCACATGGGTGATTTGCATATGGGCATAGAGGGAATATAACCGGTACATCCCCCAACCGACATCATGGCGTACGAACACAGCCACACCATAAGGGTCCTCCAAATGGGGCCGGCCAAACAAAAAACCCTCCCCAGCCCACAGGACCTCGCCATCGGCCACGGCCAGGACGGGTATCCCTTTGGGCGCCGGTATGTCGATCCCCAAATGGGCGACGCCGGGCTTCAGAAAGGCCCCGAAGCGAGAATCCGGCAGAGGAACGTCACCCCGCGTTTCTGGGAATGGTCGTCCCAGAAGGAAGTGTTCGCGAAGCGTGGGCGCCCAGGGGATGGGATAGGCGGGCGGGTGTCCTGTGGGCTGGGGAAGCGGTGTGGGGGTCGCGCGTGGCGCCAGGCCTGAGTTCACCGGGATTCTCCACGTCGGAGGAGAATGGCCCATCAGGAACACAGCCATACCCAAGAGGGTCAGAATCACCCAGGGTGCTCGCCCTATGGGGAAGGCGCACCTCGTCACGGTGTCCCTCCCGGTGTTGGCTGTGGCATCACCGGTGTACCGACCGGATGGCTGGCCTCTTCCCAGGAGAAACCGGCCCGATGCACAAAGAGATTGAAGCGAGCGGCCGGGGAATAGGAAGTCCAATACGGCAGGGCAGGGAGGCGTTCCCACCCAACGGCCGCGGCCAGCGCGGTGAAATCCACCCAAAAACCCGGAGGCGGCGGCACTTCTTGGCCCACGTCAAAGTCCCACACCGGGCTCGTAAGCGGATGCCCTTGAGAACCGTCCTGGGGTTCGGGCTTCAGATACACCCGCCAATAGATGCGCCCGGGAAAGGCCTCCCGAACCACGACCATACGGCCCTCCTGCAACCAGGTCACTGGCAGCGCAAACGCCCGGCCTGTACTGAGCCAGTCCACGCTGCCGGGCATGGTCTCGCCCAAGGTAGGGGGACGATACAGACTTTCCACATGCCTCAACGGGTCCCATCCCAACCGGGTTTGCACCAGACGACGCAACGTCTGATAGGCCTCGTCAACGGCATCGCTCAGGTACGGGTAGGGCACGTTCACGTCCTCCACCGGCACCAGGAAGACCGGTCCCTTCCCGGAAGCCTCCGCAGAAGAGGGTGTCCACAGGGGAACAGGTGTGCGTTGGGCCGCGCGCGCCATGGGTTCGGGTAGCGGCCAAGATAAGGCGCTGTATCCGGCGGTGAACCCGGTTACCCGCTTTCCGGGAAGTGTGACCAGGGGCAACACCAAATCGGCTTGCGGGAACCCATACTGGGTGAGGTAGGCCCTTTCGGGACGCAGGACCAAAGCCCACACCCCTCCGCCATCCGCTCGCCATCGGGGCCAGCAGCCTTCGCCAAGGCGGCGTGGCGGCGTTTCGGGCGTGGTGACATCCCACACCCAAAGAGTATGCAACCCTTCACGCTCCTGGCACCAGGCCAAATAGCGCCCATCGGGGGACCAGGCAGGGGCCAGGGCACGGCCCTCCGCCTCCGAACTGACCTGCCGCACGACTTCGGGGTCGTCCAAAAGGAGCAGAAAAACCTGAGGTGTACCCGTACGAAACGAGATGAAAGCCACCACCCGTCCCTGGGGCGACCAAGCAGGCGCAGTGTCCACCGCCGTATCCTCGGTCAAGCGAATCGGCGCTGTCTCCGAATCGTTCACAGACCGAATCCAGATGTCCATGTTTCCATCGTAATAAGCGGCATAGGCCAGCCATTGCTCGTCGGGAGACCAGGTGGGGGCTTCCACGTACGTGGCGGTCTCCGGGAGTTCCCGCCAGGTTCCCCGGGCCATATCCAGGATGGCCGGTTTCCAGCGGCCGTCGTACAGGGAAAGGGCGACCCACCGCCCCGAAGGGCTCAGGGTCGGGGTACGCACCCTCTGATCCAGAAGGCGCACCCACGGGAGGCGCTGAGGATGGTAGGCATACAGCACCGAAGTCGTCCCTTCCTGCACACTGACCAACACCAGTCCCTGCTCGGGAAACGTCGTCCAGGAAAAGGCCGTCGGTTGAAGATGCCGCACAGTGAGAGTTGGCGAGGGGGTAAGGGTAGGCGAGGGCGTTTGCGAGGCTGTTGGAGTGGGAGAGGGGCGAGGGGTGGACGTGGACGTGAGCATTCCCAGGGAAACGGTCCCCTGCCTCACGTTGGGTAACGCGCGCTCCACCATTTCCGACCGCGCCAATACCCATCCCAGGAGCAGTCCCAGTACACCGCCAATCCCCAACAGGAAACCACCCAGGAACCACCTGCGCATGGCTTCACTCCCAACGACGTAACCAGCGAGGCGCGCGGCTCTTCAACCGACCCTGCACCCGTTTGGCCCATCCCACCGGATACGCATCCACCAAGACCAGGACCCAGCCTTCTGGTCCCGGGGATGACCACGTTCCCCCGGCGAAAAACGTGCGTAAGTGAGGATGGTCTGGGGAATAGGTGACCACCTCCCTGACCTGGTGGGACTGCAATGTCAGAGCCAGGGCATGGGAGGGCTCGAAACGCCCCTTTTTCACCGTGCCCAGCCACCAGCCCCATCGTATCACAGGCAGGCCCTTGAGGTCCGGTGCATCTGGGGGAAGGGCATACAAGTGGGCGCCGAACAAGGCCAGGCGCTCTTGGGGAACAGGGTCTTCGGTCAGGGTTTCCTTCACGAAAGCACGATACAACCGCAGGGCTTCCGCGGGAACAGCCCGCCGACGCGAGGCCCTGGGCAGCTCGGGTTCCGGCCCTTCCCGGCGGCGGAGCAATACGATGAAGTGGCCTTCCCCCTCCACCCGATGGGGCCACAGGCGCACGGCATGGCGCAGGGTTTCGGGTCCCGGGGGCTGAAGCCAGTCGGGCCGTCCCGGCGAAAAGCCCGGCACATGGGGGATCGGGACCACCTCAAATTCGGGATGCTCGTCCAGGAAACGGGCGATGACGCCTTCGTCCTCTTCCGGCGCGAAGGTGCAGGTACTGTAAAGCAGGTAGCCCCCGGGACGCACCAGGTGAGCCGCGGCCTTGAGAATGCCCCGTTGCATCTGCGCGCAACGCTGGACCAGGGACGGACTCCAGGTGGAGCGGGCTTTAGGGTCCTTGCGAAACATACCTTCCCCCGAGCAGGGCGCGTCCACCAGCACCCGGTGGAAAACGGGGCCGAAGAAGCGGGCCAGCCGACCGGGCAGGGGCTGGGTCACCACGGTATGGGTGGCTCCCCAACGGTCCAGGTTATGGGTAAGTTCCCGTAGACGCCGGGGTTGCACGTCGTTGGCCACCAGCAGGCCCTGGTTTTGCATGCGGGCCGCCAGGTGCGTCGTTTTACCGCCGGGCGCCGCGGCCAAATCCAGCACCCACTCGCCCGGCTGGGGGTCCAACAGCGCGGCCGGCGCCATGGCCGAAGGGTCCTGCAGGTAATACAGCCCGGCCGCATGATACGGATGCTTGCCCGGACGCACGTCCTCGCTCCGCAGATAGAACCCCTCCGGACACCAGGGGACCGGCTCCAGGGTCCAATCCACTTTCCTCAAGAAGTCGGTGGGGGAAATCTTGAGGGTGTTCACCCGTAAACCGACCACAGGCCGCTGTTGCAAGGCCCGGTGAAAAGCGGCGAACTCCTCCGGCCCCAGAAAAGCCTGCATACGTTGGACGAAGAGCGAGGGCAGGGTCATGGGCTCAAAAGTCGAAAGGCGAAGGGGTTAAATCGAAGGTGTGCTCATACCGATGGACTTCCCGCATTTCCGGAAACGTCCACTCCTCCCCTTCCTCAGGGGCCTGGGGCTTGTAATCCGGGGGCGGGTACTGTACGGAAACCACCAGACGGTACGCCTGACCGGGTTGTGCATCCCGCAAGTGCAGGGTGAATTCCAGTTCTGGGCTGATGGGCTCCACCACGCTCAGGGAAGCCACCACCTGTTCCTTGGCGTTGAAAACCTCGATTTCCACATGGGGTCGGGTCTGGAAAGGCGTCAAGATGACCCACACCTTAATGCGCCGACCATCGGGCCAGGGTTCAATGCGTACCTCCCGCACCTCCACCTCTTCCGGTGGACGAGGCGGGTCATCGGGGTCGGGCACGAAAAACGTCCCCGGTGGGAACGGAAATTGCATGATGGAACACCTCCCCTACGGACTTCAACCGACCCAGCGGTTTTCCGGTGGCGTAAGGGGATTATACCAGCCCGTCTTCATGGGCGGCCGGTCGATAGAACCGGGCCACCCGGGGCTGCAGAAGGGTGGTCACTTCGTAGTTGATGGTGCCGGCCCAGGCCGCCACTTCTTCGGCCGTGATGCATTCCCGTCCCTGGGTGCCGATGAGGACGACCTCGTCCTCCATGGCCACTTCGGGGATGGCGTCCACATCCACCACAATTTGATCCATGCTCACCCGCCCCAGAATGCGGGCCCGCTTCCCCCGGATGAGCACGTAACCCTTGTTAGAAAGGGCGCGCACGTAGCCATCGCCGTAACCCACCGGCACCAGTGCGACCCTTTGTGCGCGCGGGGTAATGTACGTGCGTCCATACCCGATGCTGCTTCCGGGCGGCAGTATCCGCACCCGGGCCACCCGGCTCTTGAGGCTGAGCACAGGGCGCAAAGGCACGGGCGCTTCCCACTCCAGGGAAGGGCGCATCCCGTACAGGGCAATCCCCGGGCGCACGGCGTTCAAATGGGCTTCGGGTAGGGCGAAAGTCGCCGCACTATTGCAGGCGTGTTTGAAAGGAATGTCAACACCTGCATCCGGCACCCGGGCCATCACCGCCTGGAACGTCTCCCACTGCCGCCGCAAGTACGCCGTGTCCGCTTCGTCCGCGGTGGCGAAATGGGTATACAGGCCCTCGACCTTCAGGTTGGGACAGGCCCTTCGCACATAGGTCAGAAACTCCACCACCTCATGGGGGAGGAGGCCGAAACGGCCCATGCCCGTGTCCACCTTGACGTGCACGGGAAACCCCGCGGGAGCCAGGCTATTGAGGACATCCACGAAGGTCTGGGTCAGCACCGTGGGCGTGAGCCGGTACTGCACCACCAGGGGGGCCGCGTCCAGGGGCGCGTACCCCAGAATCAAAATGGGCGCCTCGATACCGGCCCGACGAAGGACGATGCCCTCCTGAACCCGGTGGACGGCCAGGCGGGTCGCGCCGGCCTGCAATGCGGTTCGCGCGACGGGGACCATGCCGTGCCCATAGGCATCTGCCTTCACCACGGCGATGACCTCCACCTGGTCCCCCACGAAGGCCTTCACCTGTCGGACGTTATGGGCCAGGGCATCCAGGTCCACTTCGGCCCACGTCACCCAGCTCGCCTTCGGCGCAACGTCTTCGGGCAACATCTTCCTTCCTCCCGGTCATGGGACCACGGATACCGCCTTCACGCCAGATACCGCGCCACGATGAAGCCCACTGCGCTCAACAGGGCATACACCAGGGATAACTGTCCCGTCTGGGCCAGCAGCGGGTTCAGGGCACGACCGGTGCGCTCGCGAAAGGCCCGCAACAGACCCAAAGCCTGGGGAAACGAGAAGAACACCACCAACCACGTCGGCGGCGTGTTTCCCAGAACACTGCCCACCACAGGCAGCGCATATGGCATCAGCAACAACAGGGCGAACTCCACCTGGGTCTCGCGTCTTCCCAACCGCACGGCCAGGGTGCGCTTTCCTGCCCGAGCATCGGTTTCCAGGTCCCGGTAGTTATTCACCACCAGGATGGCCGTGACCAACAAACCCACGCCCGTACCGACCCATCCCACCCAGGGGTGCCATGCGCCGGTTTGCAGGTAATACGTGCCAGCCACGGCCACCGGGCCGAAAAAGATGAACACGAAGACTTCCCCCAAACCGTGATACCCCAGGGGATATGGTCCGCCCGAATACGCCCAGGCCGACAGAATGGCGGCCAGACCAATGGCCAGGATGGGCCAACCGCCGACCCAGACCAGGTAGGCGCCGACCAGGGCGGCCAGGCCAAAGATCACCCAGGCGCCCCGGAATACGGTCTCCGGGGGCAGCCATCCCAGCGCCGTGACCCGAGGCGGGCCCAAACGCTCCTCGGGCCGGTCGGCACCGCGTTGGTAGTCCTGGGCATCGTTGGCCAGGTTCACGCCGATTTGCAACAACATGGCGGCCACCAGGGTCGCCAGGGCCACGCCGGGCCGAAAGACGCCCTGGGCCCAAGCCAGGCCCAGACCCGCGACCACCCCCGCCAGGGATGCGGGCAGGGTCTTGGGACGGGCGGCCATCCACCAAATCTGCCAGGTGTGGGAAGGGCGGGAAAGAGAGGCATCGGTCATGGCATCCCTCCTGGAGCAGAGGCGGACCAACTCCTCAGGGCTGGACGTGAATCAGAATCCGGCACGGGGGCTTGGCCTGCCCCGCGGTGTCCACCACCACCAATTGCAACAGGTATTCGCCAGGGTCCAACAGAGCCGTATCCCATGTTTCGACCAACACGTCGTCTACCTTAGGCTCCCGTCCGGCTTTGATCGTCAGGAACAGGGCCGTTCCTTTGGGAGCGAACTCCACTTTGTAGAAGGCGAAATTGGGGATGGAAGCGGAACCGCGGATTTGAATCTCACCCTGGACGGTATCACCATCCCTGGGTTCGGTAATGTCCACCTC
>WFUL01000242.1 GCA_015484985.1 Anaerolineales bacterium
ACAATATCCTCCCCGTCATATGCATACCGCCTGATGACTTCTGCACCATCCGCCGCCACCACCCGTTTTTGCACCCGCCGGCCAAATGCATCATAAGCATATTCCGCATATGACCCATCCGGCTTGTCTATCCGTACCAAACGGTCCCCCTCTGTCAAGTGAATACAATCACTGTTCACCCTCTTATTTGCAGCAATTCTTCAATATCCATTTTTACTTCATGTCTGCCATTTTCATCATATCTTACAAATAGAGGTTGAATGCCGGCTCTTTGTTGTGTTTTTAAAATTACACACTTGATAAAATCGGTACTATTTTTGTCACCATCAATGACACACCCCTTCGAATTACGTCGCAATACTTTATCCACTACACTCGCGGATTGGTGTTTTTTAAACTCAACCATTTTTGGATAATTAGCAAGAGTAGCGTAAACAAATAAAAGATATACAAAATCATTCAAAACTAGGAAGTCATTCTTATCGGGCACCGAAAACTCATTACATGTATTGTCTGGGCAATACAAAAGCGTATTTGTATGCTTTGATGTTCTGTATTCCACTTCATTACCAAAAAAGGATTTTAAAATATTTCCTGTATCAGGTTCAGAAATGTTTACATCATCATTTACTGTTAATGAAATACAACCCCCCAAGATGGGAAAAATCAAAATAATACGGCACTTAAAAAACCACCTGCTCATGGTGTTGCACCACTGTTGGTATGCGGCGATGGATTCGGTGGAGCCGGTAATGGAGGAACCCCCAAACCAGGACCATTCTGAAGATGCCAATGATCTCTATTATTTCCAGGGAAATCTTCATACCAGCCATGCGTAAAACCACACTCGGCTGCGCATTTTAATACGCGATCTGTCGGGTAGTTATTGAATGATTGTCCCGCAATATCTACTGCATCATTCTTGACTATGACCTGCTCGCTCTTTCCCACCAGTACATAACAAACCTCGACCATTCCAGTCATTATTCGCATTTAAACAGTTTTCTACACATTGAAGCTGTTGTGCAGTTTGCCCAGTTACCGGAACAGTAGCAGGGGGCGGACGATTCCACCAATATAAACCAAGTGGGTCAATACGATTTACTGGGTTCCCCCCAACATAAGCGTATGTATTCAAACCGCCCGCCAATCCTATAGGATCGCGGGATAGAAACCGCCCCACCTGTGGGTCGTAGTACCTCGCTCGATAATAGTATAGTCCGCTCTCCGCGTCATATTCCCGACCCGTGAACCCATAGAACTGCCCCACCCGTGCATCAAACTCCGGGTCCATCCGATCGACCACGTTCCCCCACGGATCATAGCGGTATCGCTGCACGACCTGTCCCGATTGGTCCGTCACCGCAATGATCGAGCCCAATCGGTCCCCGTGCAGAAAGTACTGGCCAGCCACCTGCGCCGGCGCCCGCACATCCAGCACCAGCGGTTCGTCTATTCCAGGCCCGTGTGCAACCGTCGCCAGCAATGTGCCCGTGCCGTCGTATACCGCTACAATATCCTCCCCGTCATATGCATACCGCCTGATGACTTCTGCACCATCCGCCGCCACCACCCGTTTTTGCACCCGCCGGCCAAATGCATCATAAGCATATTCCGCATATGACCCATCCGGCTTGTCTATCCGTACCAAACGGTCTTCCGCATCCCACGTGTAGCGCGTGGTTCCCCCGGCATCCGTCTTGGTCAGCCGGTTCCCGTTGGCGTCGTATGTGTACGTCACGCCGCCTCCGGACAACAATTGATCCGCCGCGTCGTACGTGAAATCATTGCCCCGCGCATCCGCCAGGCGGTTGCCCGCCCCGTCGTACCGATATCGCTGCGTCCACAGCGGGCTGGTGCTCCCCACCAGGCGCTCCGCCTCATCGTACGCATAGTTGCTCTCGAAAGTGGAGAGGTCGCCCCCGGCGGTGATCGTCAGGGTCCCGCCCACCGTCCCAAGATTTGTAACCAGGGGGGTGCGGACATACGATGCAATCTGGTACACATTCATGGAGTCAGCCTCATAGAAGGCACCAGTCGCGTCAAACTCAATGGAATGCCCGCTGCTTGGCCCATAGCCTAACGAGAGCACCGGGCTTCCGTCAGGATTTACGCAAGGCCCGATGTCTTCATTGTACGAGCAGATGATGCCCTGATCGTTGACGGCAAAATCCCACCAAAAGGCCAAGCGCACCAGCGGAACCAGCGTACTACTGGTGGGTTCCCAGCGGAAAAACTCACCAGAAGCCTCTGATGCCACGACCAACCCATACGAGGAGGCATCCAGCAACACCCGGCCTCCCGATCCCCCCGGGGCTACCGCAGACGGAGGAAGAGCCGCGACCTGAGTCAGGGTTCCACCCGCCGCCGCATACAACGCCGATCCGTCCGTCAGATATAGTGTCCCGTCAGGCGTGACTTCCATATCCTGAACTTGGAGCGGAGAGATATCCACCACCGGTTTTTCGACACCACCGCTATAGACGGACACTTGCGCACCCTTCAACAGGTACACCCGCCCGGCTCCATCCACCGCGATATCGGTGGCCCCCTGGAGCCAAGCTGGCTGCAACGTAACGCCCCCCTGCACCATCCAGGCGGCACCTCCGTTATCTGTAAAATAAGCGGTGCCATCGGGCGCGACAGCATGCAACCGCCCGATGCCAGAGGCAAATCCAGGTGCCTCCCGCCACACGGTCGTACTCGTGGCGAAGCGTACTGCACCCTGCTGATCTCTAACGGTCACATTCAGCACATTACGCCCCAGCGATACGGGTATCGTACCGGAAATGGCCCCCGTAGCATCCACGACCATGGGCGTACCGTTAATGTCCACCTGAAAACCTGGCCGTGTCATCCCGGTAACCGCGTATGCGTCCGCCGTGATGGTATAGCGGTCCACGGTAACACCATCGGGTTGCGTCAGCGCGCTTCCACTCGTCTCCAATGCGGCGACCAAATTTCCCACGTTATCGTAGGTGTACTGCACCGTTTCATCAAACCATCTCCCATCCAGGCCGAGGAGGTTAAAAGCCGCATCCCACTGAAAGGCCTTTGAGGCGCGCATAAGTACCCGTTGAGGCGAGTAAAACTGTCCCTCGACGCCCGCGCGTCTTCCCGCCGTATCGTACCTGTAATCGAGCTGGACATAGTCCGTTCCGCCGTAATACTGGGCAGCCCACTCATCAAGATCATTTCGCTCCACGGTCCAGTACGCAGATTGCCCGCCTGAGCCATCGAACAACTTCGTCGTCAACCCGCCGATCCGATAGGTTGTATATTCGAGCTGGTGCTCAGCCATAATCGGGCCGGCGACACCGATGTTGGTGATGCGGTCTACGTCATCGTAGCGGATCGTCACGGTCCCGCTGTTGTTCTCTGCTGTGGTCAGCCGCCCGCTCACGTCATACGTATAGTTGACCGTATCGTCTCCCGCCTCCTTGCGTATGAGTCGGTTGATCGGATCATAGACAAACTTCACGACACTTCCGTTGGGCGAGTCCACCTGAATAAGGTTCCGGGCCAGATCATACTGGTAAGCAGTTGTGTTGCCGTTTGCATCATGCTCCGCTACAAGTTGGCCAATAGCGTCGTAGTCGAACCGCAGCCGCCCCTTTCCCGGCGTAACCACTTCACGAAGCAGATGCTCGGCAGTCCCGCAGGTGGCGCAGGCTGTCTGCCAGACCATGCGCACGGTGTTACCCAGCGGGTCGGTGATGGCAGACAGTCGGCCTAGAACGTCATAGGTCATGCGGGTCACATGCTGGTTGGCATTTTCCACCGTCACGAGTTGTCCGGCCTCGTCGTAGGAATACCTTGTGGTGTTGCCCAACCCGTCCCGGGCCTCGACAACGAGGCCGCGGGTATCGTAGACGTAGCGGGACAGGAGTCCACCTATTGTGACGCTGAGCGGCATACCGAACTGATCGTAGGCGATTTCCGCCGCTCGCGTGACTTTGCTTCCCAACTGTATCTTGATAGGATTTGATCGGTCGTCGTAAGAAACATTGAGGACATAGCGGTTGAGGGGTCCCCACAAAGTCAGCGATGTGATACGAGCATTGGCACCGTAAGTGATATCTGCCCTAACAGCACTTGAAGTGCCCCCATAGAGTATCTGCTTCGGCAGGTATCCTAACGCGTAGCTGTACTGCACGTACCGCCCATCTGGGAGATCGATTCTTGTAGGCAGATTATGCCGGTTCCTCCTGATTAATGTCACATTTCCAAGGGCATCCACGATCTTGATAGCTGATCCAAAAGAATTGGTGTAGACAAGGGACTTGTTGCCGCGCCCGTCTATATAGATGTCCGCCATCTCTTCCGGCGATGGGAGCACGCTGCCAGCGCCGCCTGCCGTAATACGGTACCGGGCTGCATCGAAACGACGCAACTCGCCGGTCGGCGCTAGCACTGTTCGCACATTCCCTTGGGCCCCGTAGGTGTAGACGGTCGTGAAGCCGCGGCTATCGGTTTTCTCCACAATCTTATGCCTTGCATCATAAGCGTAGCGCATAGTCGACCCGTCGGGTAGCTGTACCTGAGTCAGGTTGCCTTCCCCGTCGTGAGTGAATAGCATTTTTCGCCCCACCGGATCGGTGATATCCGTTAGCAGCCCAGCGGCATACGAGAAATACCAGACCTGCCCAGCAGCGTTGGTTCTGGTCAGGAGCCGCCCCGCGCCATCGTACGTATAGCGCCAGAAGCGGCCTTCCGGAAGCCGTGTCTCAACGAGACGCCCGCTGGAATCGAAAATCCGCGTAGTCCCATCTCGTGACGTCAACCGCCATGTACCGTTGCGTGTGCGCTCGAGGCGGCTGAACTCGCCCGGTGCTGGTCGGTACACGGTTCCAGGCCCCGGTACAAAATCCGTCGGGCGACGATATGGAATCATGGACAAGCCACCGACCCCGTCCAGGGTGACAACTGACTGGCCTGCAAGGTCGACATCAAACCACAACTCCTCACGGTAGGGAGGAACCTCCTGCGCCTCCACGGCAGTTTCAATGCGACCATCGGGCGTCACCGATTTAACGGACAGCCATCCCGGATTCTCGCAGTCATAATCCGCCACGTAGATCGTTCCATCGTCGTCAACAGCGATCCCCTGTGGCCCATCCAACCCCACGAAGTAGTAACTATGATTACCCATCTGGTCGAATCGGGACACAAACCCGCTTCCGCAGGACGCCCAGGTATCTCCGTAGAGCGCTGTTACATACAGGTTTCCAGCACGATCAAATGCCATGCTTCGCGCGCCTGGAATCAGTGTAAGGCTGACACCGTGCAACCCGAACCCCGCATCATAGAACATGGAAACGCTTCCATCGGCAGCGACCTTCGCTATACGCCCATACCGGGAATCCAACACGTAGAGTTCCCCCGCTGGGCTGACGGCCAAATCGTTAATACCGACGAATGGTAAGGCAGCGAAGTCCGATACCGTCCCAGTTGGTGACACCTTCCTGATCACGGACCTGCCACCAACATAGACGTCCCCGGTCGGCGCGACCGCAATCCCCGAGACAGAATCGAGTCCCGACGCCACGACGCGTGTCGACCCATCGGGCGCCACAAACAGCAGCGCCGCGCCCTGCCCGTAGTCCGCAACGCCCACATAGGTACCCCCGCCCGGCGCGGCCGCAACCCACCGGGCCCCGGGCCGCACCGTGACGCTCTTCCAACTTCCGAGGTCGGTGCCGGAACTGCGCACCGGATAGTAGGCGATGGCGCTCCCGTCGCCCCGGGTTCGAAGCACATTACCATCCGCCTGGAGATATAGCGTCTCCAGTTCCGCCAGCCCCCACCCTGCTCCAAACGGGCTTTGGCGCTGGTCATTCAGTAGAAGCGGGCCGTGAAAGAGCACTTCGTCCCGGCGCGGGACCAAGTTGACCCCTCCGGATCCCCCCGATCCCGCAGCACGTCGGCGAACATTGGCCACCGCCACGCTGACCGGGTACACCCCGGTAGCCACAGCTTTGCCTCGTCCGTTGGCGCCGGTCCACTGAAAATTAAACACGCCTGGTGCCCCAGCTGAATCAAACCTGGCCACACGCTTAAGCCCCTCGATAGATATCTCTGTCTCCAAATAGTCTGCCTGCGGAGCGTTGCCGAAGAACCGGCCCATATCGACGGGAAGGGAGAGTACCGGCCTCGGATCGGCTGTTCTACTATTGTAGGCAAGAGACGGGGAATCGTTCTCGCCAAAGGCATATACGGGCAAAAGGCGATGTTGCAGCTTCAGGTTCCCGTTGCAATAGCCGATTTCAGATGTACCGCGCACGCCCGCGGAATTGCACTCATCTTGATTGTCGTGTCTCGGTAGTGCCAGCCCGCCTATCCCGCCGTTCTGTGGTGCAGGGAATCCATTTATAACACAGGAGAAATGCATAACCTTCGCTTCAAGGAACTGTCCATCTGCCGTGACCTCGGCCGCCCCGGGATCATAAAAACCTGTATTTTCGTCTTCAGGATCATGAGAAGCGAAGAAGAAAGGAACCCGAGTGCCCGGCGCGAGGCCGGCCACGTTACGAATACGTAGCGTGACCGGCGCGTTGAACTCGACGTGCTCCGGTCCCATTTGCACCCCGCCCAGGTATACAAAATTCCCTGGCACCGGCAAAGGGAACGACTCCGGATCCGGAAGGTACGAGGCGCGCACGAGCAAGTCCTGTTTTAATGCGCCAGGTGGAAAGTACACCTCTACGTTGCCAGTAGAGTCGGTAAAACTTCCCCCCAAAGCCGCGCTTATCAATACCGATTTGGGGTCCCACGCGCGCAGCGCAACGTCACCTACCGTGCCATCACCGCCAGACCGTACATACGTATCCCTTCTTGACGTAATATACCCATCCTTCTCAAAAAACAACGTGACCGGCACACCGCCCGGTACGGCAACGACGAACGTGCCATCCGGACCGGTTGCGCCACCTACTCCTTCGCTGTGCGAACGAATCCCCACTCCCGGCACGGGCTGGCCGGTGGCTGCGTTCACGACCCGGCCGCGAACATACGCCGTTCCCTTACCAAACTTTGGCGTGCCCAGTACGGTAACTGGCACACTTACATTCCCCGCGGCGTCCGTAACTACAATCGTTATCTCGTCGCCGACCCTTCCCCCAATAGTGGCGGCAAAGCTACCATCGGCGTTGACCGTGATTGTCACGGATTCGCCGGTGCGTAGATTTGTGAGTGTGATCAGGCTTCCTGGCTCAGCCGAGCCAGGCCCACCGGTTATGAGGATCGAGTCCGTCCCAACCGGGATAAAATCGATTGCCCCCGCCCCGACCGGCGCAGGAGCAATCGTGTCTAAATAGAAGTTCCAAATCCCCGATCACTTAAGGGAACTCCGGCTCCTGGTCCTGATCTGTTTTTGTTGACAGACAAAGACATACAGGAAAAGGAGCCGGAGCGAGATGAGTATACCGAAGCTTGGCCGAGCTGTCAGACGACGGCTTCAGAGGGTGGTGAAGAAATCGCGGGATGCCAACCATGTTCGGCGTGCCAACGCGATTGTGTTGCTGGACGAAGGCTATGGGGTGAGCGAGACGGCCTGTCTGCTGCAGGCTGCGCGGTCGACGATTTATGACTGGAAGAAACGCTTTGCCCAGTTTGGTGAAGCAGGCTTGGTTCCAGAGCCGGCAGGTCGCCCCCGAGAGACGGTGACCGATGCGGTATGCGCCCATTTGCTTGAATTGATTGAGGAATCGCCCAAAAGGTACGGGTATTTGCGGTCTCGCTGGACGACAGAGATGTTGGCCGAGCAGGTCCGAAACACGTTTCGGATTGCCATTCACGCCTCTACGGTGCGGCGCTGGCTGCCCCGTCTCGGTGTGCGCTGGAACCGCGCCCGGCCGACGCTGCACATTCGGGACCGGCAAAAAGGCCGGAAAATGAAGGCCATAGAGGCGGCGCTGAAACAGGCCAGTCGAAGGGCGCCGGTTTTCTATGTCGACGAAGTGGACATTGACCTCAATCCGAGAATCGGGGCCTGCTGGAGCCGACAAGGGCGACAGACGACAATACCGACCCCGGGGAAGAACCGGAAGCGCTATCTTGCCGGGGCGCTGAATGCGGTGACCGGCAATGTGGTCTGGGTCGAATGGCACAGAAAGACCTCGGAATTGTTCATCCTGCTGATGGCCGAGCTTCGAAGACGTTACCGGGGCGCCCGGAAGATCACATTGATATTGGACAATTACGTGATCCACAAAAGCGCCATGACCCGGTGTTTCCTCGAAAGCCACGCCAAGTTTCGGTTGCTCTTTCAGCCCGCATACCACCCATGGGTGAATCGTATCGAGCGGCTATGGAAACAACTTCATGACAATATTACTCGCAATCATCGCTATCCTACGATGGAGCTGCTCATGCAGGCCGTCAGACGTTTCATGGATGCGGCTTCACCTTTTCCTGGTAACAGCACCAGATTGGTTTCAGCGTGAGTGTCCGGGAATTAGGATCACGTATTTAGCCAGCGAGGCCGGCCAGGACGCGCCGCGCGGCCTCGATGGTGGCGTCGATGTCGGCCTCCGTGTGGGCGGCGGAGACGAAGCCGGCCTCGAAGGCCGACGGGGCCAGGTACACGCCCTGTTCCAGCATGCCGTGGAAGAAGCGCTTGAAGCGCTCCACGTCGCAGGCGCTCACCTGGGCGAAGTTGCGGATCTTCTCCTCCCCGGTGAAGAAGAAACCGAACATGCCGCCCACCCGGTTGGTGGTGAGGGCGACGCCGGCCTCGCGCGCGGCGGCCTCCAGGCCGTCGGTGAGGCGCTGGACCTTCTGCTCCAGGGTGTCGAAGAAGCCGGGCTTGGAGATGAGGCGCAGGTTGGCCAGGCCCGCGGCCATGGCCACCGGATTGCCCGACAGGGTACCGGCCTGGTACACGGGCCCCAGGGGGGCGATGTGCTCCATGATCTCGCGCCGCCCGCCGAAGGCGCCCACCGGCATGCCGCCGCCGATGACCTTGCCCAGGGTGGTGAGGTCGGGGGTGACGTTGTAGTAGGCCTGGGCCCCGCCCAGGGCCACGCGGAAGCCCGTCATCACCTCGTCGAAGATGAGCACTGCGCCGTGGGCGTCGCACACCTCGCGCAGGCCCTCGAGGAACCCCGGCACCGGGGGCACGCAGTTCATGTTGCCCGCCACCGGTTCGACGATGACGCAGGCGATGTCGCCGCCCATCTCGTCGAACACCCGGCGCACCTGGTCGATGTCGTTGTAGTCCAGGGTCAGGGTGTGGCGGGCCAGGTCCGCCGGCACGCCGGGCGAGGTGGGCACGCCCAGGGTGAGGGCCCCGGAGCCGGCCTTCACCAGCAGCGAGTCGGCGTGGCCGTGGTAGCAGCCCTCGAACTTGACGATCTTGTCCCGGCCGGTGTAGCCGCGGGCCAGGCGGATGGCGCTCATGGTGGCCTCGGTGCCGGAGTTGACCATGCGCACCAGCTCCAGCGAGGGCACCGCCCGGCACACCGCCTCGGCCATCTCCACCTCCAGCGCGGTGGGGGCGCCGAAGGACAGCCCGCGGGCGGCGGTCTCCTGCACCGCCCGCACCACCTCGGGGTGGCTGTGGCCCAGGATCATGGGGCCCCAGGAGGCCACGTAGTCGATGTAGCGGCGCCCGTCCTCGTCGTAGAGATACGCCCCCTCGGCCCGGGCGAAGAACACCGGCTCGCCGCCCACGCCGTTGAAGGCGCGCACGGGGGAGTTGACTCCGCCCGGGATGACCCGGCGGGCGGCTTCGAAGAGTTCGTGGGAACGGCTCATGGATCCTCCTCGACGGCGGGAAACAGGTTGGCCAGGGCGCGCGCCGCGGCGGTCACGTCACGCTGGCCCAGGACGCCGCGGCTCGCCGCCAGCATGTGGGCACCGGCGGCCACCAGGGCGGCGCCATTTTCCGCGGTGATGCCGCCGATGGCAACCAGCGGCAGGGCCAGCACGGCGCGCGCCGCCTCCAGCAGGGATACCGGGGCCGGCGGCGCCTCGGGCTTGGTCAGCGACGGAAAGAAGCGGCCGAAGGCCACGTAGTCGGCGCCCGCTTCCGCGGCCCTGGGCCCCGAGGCCGTCATCGGCATCACCTGCCACGGTTCCCTGTCGCTGGCCCTGGCCC
>WFUL01000243.1 GCA_015484985.1 Anaerolineales bacterium
GTTCCTGTGGGTCCCGGGGCAGGCGATATGTATGGCGCCCCGTCACGATGGGCCTGGGCATGGGCGGGAGGGGCCGATCCCGTTGTTCCGGAAAGCGAATGACCACATCCTTGCGAGTCGCGCCCACCGAAAGCGCCCCCGCGGCTTCGGCCAGCACCTTGATACGTACCAAATCCAATAGGCGGCGCACGGGTTCGGGTATGGGACCAAACCGGTCCTCCATCTCCCGGGCCAAATCCTCCACGTCCTTTTCCGTGGAAACCATGGCCAGACGTCGGTACAGGGAAAGGCGCAGGCCTTCGTCGGGAATGTACTCTTCAGGCAAGGCGGCAGGTAAGGGGAGGTCCAAACGCACCGGAGGGCGGGTCCACCGCTGCACCCGACGGAGTTCTTCGGGCTCGCCCAGGCCTATAGATTGCTTGAGGCGCTGGACAGCCTCGGCCAGCAATTGGGTGTAGAGATGGTAACCCACCGCGGCCATATGGCCGTGCTGTCGGGTTCCCAACAGGTCGCCTGCGCCCCGAAGTTCCAGGTCGTGCAGGGCCAGGGTGAACCCGGCACCCAGATCGGTATGTTCGGCCAGGAGACGCAGGCGTTCCCGGGCCTCGGGGGGCGGTGTGTAGGTCGGTGACCAGAAGAAGAAGGCATACCCCTGCTGATGGCCCCGACCCACCCGGCCGCGCAACTGGTACAGTTGGGCCAAGCCGAAATGTTCCGCCTGTTCCACAATCAAGGTATTCACCCGAGGGTAATCCAAGCCCGACTCGATGATGGTCGTACAGACCAGAACGTCAAACGCTCCTTCCGCGAACCGAGTCATGATGTCGGCCAGACGGTCCTCGGGCATCTGACCATGGGCGATTTCGATACGGGCCTCGGGGACCAACTCCCGTACACGGCGGGCTGCGGTTTCAATGGTGGCCACCCGGTTGTGTACGTAGAACACCTGGCCATCCCGGCTCAACTCCTCCCGAATGGCCTTTTGCACCCGCTTTGGGTCATAAGGCCCCACGTGGGTGATGACGGGTTTCCGATACCGCGGGGGCGTACGAATGATGGAGATGTCCCGCACGCCGGTGAGGGCCATGTACAGGGTCCGGGGAATGGGCGTGGCGCTCAGGCTGAGGACGTCCACCTGGGCTCGAAGGCGCTTGAAATGCTCCTTCTGCATCACCCCAAAACGGTGTTCTTCATCAATGATGACCAGGCCCAAATCCTTGAAGCGAACGTCCTCGGAAAGCAGGCGATGGGTGCCGATGATGATGTCAATGGCGCCCCGGGCCAGGTCCTTCAAAATCCGGGCCTGCTCGTGCGGAGGCCGGAAGCGGGAGAGCATTTCCACCACCACGGGGAAGGGCGCCAACCGCCGACGAAAGGTCTGGAAATGTTGCTGGGCCAGCACCGTCGTCGGCACCAGGACGGCCACCTGCTTGCCATCCATCACCGCTTTAAAGGCCGCTCGCAGGGCCACTTCCGTCTTTCCGAAGCCCGCGTCGCCACAAATAAGACGGTCCATGGGACGGGGACGCTCCATGTCCCGCTTCACCGCCTCAATGGCCCGACGCTGGTCCTCCGTGAGTTCGTATGGGAAAAGGGCTTCCAGTTCCCGCTGCCATTCCGTGTCGGGGGAAAAGGCATGTCCGCGAGCCATCTGGCGACGGGCGTACAAATCCAACAATTCCTTCGCCGCTTCCTCGGCGGCCTTCTGGGCCCTGGCCTTGGCCAACTGCCATTGACCGGTCCCCAGCCGGGTCAGCGGAGGCTCATAACCTTCGGGACCCACGTATCGAGTCAGGCGGTCGGCCTGGTCCACAGGCACGAACAGTTGGTCCCCTTCGGCATATTCCACCAACAGGTACTCCTGGGGCACCCCCTCCAGCGTGCGGCGCACCAAACCGCGAAAACGCCCGATGCCGTGGTCTACATGGACCACGTAGTCACCGATATGGAATTCGCCATATGCCTGTTCCGGGGTACGTGTGCGGGGGCGGTACAAAGGAGTCGGACGGGGCGGTGCCCATCCGAAGATTTCCGCGTCGGTGCACAGATATACCCCCGGAGCAACCGTGGAGGATCCCCCCTCTTCAGAGGAATGTGGAAGCAGGGCGAAACCTGCGGCAACCCGGTGTTTCAGAAACCGAACTTCCCCCTGTCCACCCTGCTGTTGCCAGTAGGTCCGCAACCGTTCCACCTGTCGAGAGGCCACCCACACGCGAGCCCCTCGTGACAGGACCCCCCGTAGGTAATGGACCCATGCCTTCAACCGTCCCCCAAAACGGGGCAATAGGGCCACATGGGCCGCCAGACCCTGGGGAGCCGGGCCCTGACGCACCGGACCCAGGGCCAGACGCGGATACGGGAGGGTCTCCAAGAAGGCTTCCCAGGAAAGCACCCTGGAACAGGCCTCCTTCTCCTCACCCTCCTTCAGGGCGCGCATTTCCCTTCGTTCCCAGCGCTCGCGGACGGCATCCAGGTCATCCACCAATACCAGGGTTCTTGGCGGAAGGCCCTCCATCAACGTCCCCTGGCGATGGCCGTCTTCCAGGCGCAAGGGGGGAATCCACACCCGGTCAACTCGGTCCGCAACGGTGCGCTGAGTCTCCGGGTCGAAGAGGCGCAGGCGTTCGATTTCGTCCCCGAAGAAGTCCACCCGAATCGGCTGCGGCGAGGTTGGTGGCCACACATCCAACAAACCTCCCCGACGCGCGAACTGGCCCATGGCGACCACCGTACTCACCGGCTCGTAACCCATACGCTCCAGATGTCGGGCCAAACGCATCAGGGAGATTTCACTCCCGGGACGCAATACCCGCATGGCCCGCAGGAAAGCGTCCCGTGGCCAGGTCGGTTCCCACAAACCGGGAACCGAAGCCACGACCAGAAACGGCTCCTTCTTCGAGGCGACCTGTTGGGAAGCCAAGAGGGTAAGGGTACGAAGGCGCGCCGCTCGGGCCTCCGGGTCGTCACCCGCCACCCAGACCGGAAACGACTCTTCCCGGCCCAACCACAAAGCCAGTTCCTGCGTCCAGAACCAGGCCTGGTCGTCCTGGTCCACCAGTACCAAAACGGGAAGGGAAAGCGCCTGATAAAGTGCTGCGGCGACCGGAATCCGTACCGCGCGCGGCAGGGCCAGATTAGGCGCCCAGTCGCGCGCGTCCTCCACCACCGGCACCGGTGCCTCCTGGTGCAGAGCCCGGACCACATCCCGAAAGGCCGGGAGATCCCCCACAAACGCCAAAATCTCTCGCAGTTCCCCGGTCATCGTCCCCTTACTTGGATGCAGAATAATAGGCCTTCCCCATCATACAGCGTTTTTCCTAATCCCGACAGACACCGTTCGAACCAAAAAAGGAATATCCTCCTTCGGGAAAGGAGAACTCGGCCTTTTGTGCGAATCCGGCTGGGCTCTGGATGGTGAGAATGAACGAGACATCGCCCGGCATCGGCCTCACCCTCTCGGAGAACCATCCTCCAGAAACTGTCTCTTATACACATCTCC
>WFUL01000244.1 GCA_015484985.1 Anaerolineales bacterium
CGAGGGGACGGTCCGCACGGTGGCCATGGGCCCCACGGACGGCCTGCGCCGCGGGATGCCGGCCTATGCCTTAGGCGAACCCATCTCCGTGCCCGTGGGCCCCGAGATTCTGGGCCGGGTGTTCAACGTGTTGGGGGACCCTATTGACGGCGGTCCTCCTCCTCAAACCAAGGAGCGCCGGTCCATCCACCAACCCGCGCCCACCTTCGAGGAGCAATCGGTGCGGGTGGAGATTCTGGAAACGGGCATCAAGGCCATCGACCTGATTGCTCCCTTCACCAAGGGCGGAAAGACAGGCATCTTCGGCGGCGCGGGCGTGGGCAAGACGGTCATCATCATGGAGCTGATTCACAACATCGCCCGGTTCCACAAGGGGAACTCCGTTTTCGCGGGCGTGGGTGAGCGCACGCGCGAAGGGACCCAGCTCTACCGGGAGATGAAGGAATCGGGCGTGTTGAAGGACACGGTTCTGGTCTACGGCCAGATGAACGAGCCCCCCGGCGTGCGGTTGCGGGTGGCCCTGACGGGCGTGACCATGGCGGAATGGTTGCGGGACCAGGGCAAGGACGTGCTCCTGTTCATCGACAATATCTTCCGCTACGCGCTGGCGGGTTCCGAGGTGTCCGCGCTGCTGGGCCGTCTTCCCTCGGCCGTGGGTTACCAGCCCACCCTGGCCACGGAAATGGGCATGCTCCAGGAGCGCATCACGTCCACCAAGTGGGGCTCCATCACCTCCATGCAGGCCGTGTACGTGCCCGCGGACGACTACTCCGACCCCGCGCCGGTGGCCACCTTCGCCCACCTGGATGCGACCATCACCCTGGAGCGGGCCATCGCCGCCAAGGGCATCTACCCCGCGGTGGACCCGCTGGCGTCCTCTTCCCGCATCCTGGAGCCGGAGTTCGTGGGCCAGGACCACTACGAAGTGGCCTACGAGGTCAAGCGGGTGCTCCAGCGCTACAAGGACCTGCAGGACATCATCGCCATCCTGGGCGTGGAAGAGCTGAGCGAAGAGGACAAAATCATCGTGGCCCGCGCCCGGAAGATTGAGCGCTTCTTCTCCCAGCCCTTCCACGTGGCCGAGCAGTTCACCGGACGACCGGGCCGGTACGTGCCCCTCAAGGAGACCATCCGAGGCTTCCGGGAGATTCTGGAGGGCAAGCACGACGACCTGCCCGAGGAAGCCTTCTACATGGTGGGCACCATCGACGAAGCCGTGGAGAAGGGCCAGCGCCTGCTGGCCGAGGCCAAGGCGGCCAGCTGAACCCCACGGGAGGGTATACAGGGGGCGGCCGCAAGGTCGCCCCTTCCTTATTCCCTCAACCGAAGACTACCATGGGTACCGTCACCTCTCCCCAACTGTGGTCCGAACCCCTCCTCCCGCGGCCCTGGAAGCTGGGTTCCTTAGCCGCTTCCCTGGTCCTCGTCTCCCAGGCGGTGCGCCTGTTCCCCATCGCTTCCCAGACCTGGACCGTTTCCCTCTTCGGCCTGGTCCTTACCCTGCCCGTAGGCGCCGGCGGCCTGGTGGCCCTCTTCATTGTGCTCTTCGCCCTGAGCGGCATGGATTGGCTGCTACAGGACCATCCCCTGTACAGGGAAATCCGCCATCGGTGGGTGTACGCGGTGATGCCCACCCTGACGGCCTGGACCCTGGAAATGGCCCTGCTCTACACCCCGCCCACCGCCCTGTGGTGGGTGGCCTTGCTCAGTGGCGCTCTTCTTCTGGTGGCCATCCTGGTCGCGGAGTACGTGTCCGCGGACCCCGGCGCGCCGGGCTACTGGTTGGCCCAAATCGGCCTGACCACCCTGGGCTTCCTGCTGTTCTTCCTGCTCAGCCTGTACGCCTATGCCTCCCACTGGCGGCTGTTGTGGGTCATGCCCCTGCTGACTGTCACCGCCGGGCTCATCACCTTGCGCCTGTTCCTTCTTTACAGCTTCGGCCGTTTTTGCGTCCTGGAAACTCTCATCATTACCCTGCTGACCTCCCAGGCCCTGATGGTCCTCTATCATGCGAACCTCTCGGCCCTGGGATACGCCCTGACGCTGACGGGATGGATGTACATCCTGCACATGGTGCTGCGGAACCTGCGCGAAGGGACACCCCTGGCGGAAGCCCTGCGCGAACCCCTCTTCGTGATGTTCGTACTGGGGAGCGTGTTGCTATGGCTGGAATGGCGCTGACGCTACGACGGGAAGACTGGTGGGCCATGCGGGAACACGTCGCCCGGGAGGCCCCCTACGAAGCCTGTGGCATGGTCGCGGGCCGCGAGGGACAAAGTGCCCACGTCTTCCCCATTCCCAACGAGCTGCGCAGCCCCACGCGTTACCGGATGGAGCCGCGTGCGCAACTGGCCGCCTTCGAGGCCATGGACGAACACGGATGGGAGCTGCTGGCCATTTACCATTCCCATCCCCAGGGCCGGGCCTATCCGTCGGCCATTGACGTGGCCGAAGCCGCGTATCCTGTGGTGTACCTCATTTGGGCACCGGTTGGGGACGAATGGTTCTGCCTGGGCTACTGGCTGGAGGGTGGACGTATCCGCCCGGTGCCGATCCGGTTGCGATGAACACACAGGGGCGAACGACGCCCCGGCCGGCCGCCCCTGCATGAGATTCCTTCACCCGCGCTATAGGGCCTAAATCGCCCGCGCCCGCTCCGCCTCCACGGGATTGCGCAGAATCCCCAATCCTTCAATCTCCACCTCGACCACATCCCCCGATTGCAAAGGCCCCACACCGGCCGGCGTGCCGGTCAGGATGACGTCGCCGGGTTCCAGGGTCATGATGGAAGACACGAAGGCGATGATTTGGGGGATGGAAAAGACCATCTCCCGGGTGGAACCCATCTGCCGCATCTCGCCGTTGACCCGACACAGAATGGTCGCGTCGGTGGGGTCGAACTCGGTGTCCACCCAGGGTCCCAGCGGCGCGAAGGTGTCAAAGCCCTTGGCTCGGGTCCACTGCCCGTCCCGGCGCTGCAGGTCCCGGGCGGTGACGTCGTTGGCGGCCGTATAGCCCCAGATGTACTTGGGCGCTTCGTCCACCGTAATCCAACGCCCCCGTTTGCCGATGACCACCGCCAGCTCGGCCTCGTGCTCCACCTGTTTGGACTGAGGCGGCAGGCGAATGGGGTCCCCCGGGCCGATGACCGCCGTGGGCGGCTTGAGGAAGATGAGGGGCACGGGCGGCACCTCGGCCCCGTGCTCCGCGGCATGGGCCGGATAGTTGCGCCCGACGGCCACAATCTTCCGCGGTTGCACCGGAGCCAGCAGTCGGACCTCCTCCAGGGACCACCGCAACTCACCCCGTTGATACTCGTCAAAGGGGGAACCGGTCACCGGGCCCACGCGGCCATCCTGGACCCAG
>WFUL01000245.1 GCA_015484985.1 Anaerolineales bacterium
AGGGGCGCCAGGGACGGGCGCCCTAGGGATAGTTTCAATCCCTCATAGGTAGGCTACAAACAAAGTTTTTATTCTTGAAACCTTATAGCAAGCTCACGTTTCAATCCCTCATAGGTAGGCTACAAACACAATCAAGGAAGCTGTAACCCTTTCTCCTGTTTCTGGTTTCAATCCCTCATAGGTAGGCTACAAACACGGAGAGCATGGTCACGCCCGGGCCGGCGGCGAGGTTTCAATCCCTCATAGGTAGGCTACAAACAACGAGAAAGTACTGCCAGTCCTTGTCACGAAGAAAGTTTCAATCCCTCATAGGTAGGCTACAAACGTATATCAAAATCGAGGTCTACGACGATTTGAGTATGTTTCAATCCCTCATAGGTAGGCTACAAACATACGAAATGGGGACTGGTTTACATAAAGGATGTAGTGTGTTTCAATCCCTCATAGGTAGGCTACAAACTACCTTCCATAGGTGATTGGTTCTACAAAGATGTAGAGTTTCAATCCCTCAAAGGTAGGCTACAAACGAAGCGTGATCGGGCTTTCAATCCACGGCATACCAGGTTTCAATCCCTCAAAGGTAGGCTACAAACAATCTGTATGAGCCGACCCCACTAGAACTGGAATCTGTGTTTCAATCCCTCAAAGGTAGGCTACAAACCAACTTTTTCGCAAGTTTTCAAGGTGCTGGGTTGGGGAAATACCCTCGTTCGGCCGGAGAATGGGCCTTGAACTCAACATAAGGTCCTGCCTAAGGGCTCATTCTACCCCATCTTCGGTCGTCGAACCCCGGCCAATGTTGCACGTTTGTACACCGACGACACCATTCTAACCATCCGGGCTCCGGCCGGCAAACTTGGGCCCAGGCTGCCCCTCGGATACAATGCCCACACACGAGAGCGGAGGACGGCCATGTACGTCATCATGGTGTACGACGTCAACGTCGAGCGGGTCACCAAGGTGCTCCACATTGGGCGCCGTTACCTCACCTGGGTTCAGAATTCCGTCATGGAAGGGCCCCTCACCCACGCTCAATACCGGCGGCTGAAGGCGGAGATCCGCAAGGTCATTGACGAGGACGAGGACAGTGTGCTCTTCTACACGCTGCGCTCCGAACGTGATGTGCGGCGGGAGAACCTGGGCCTGGTCAAAGGCGGCCCCGAGCACATTGTCTGACCGTGTCACCACCGGGCTCGGAACGGTGTGTACGGCTTCTCCCCCATCAGGTGCTTTTCCAACTTGTACAGTTCCAGCCGGATGGCCCGGCGATAACTCACGTTCCGTTTCAGCCCCCGGTGGCGAAACGTCGCGTTCAAGCGTTTCTCCCACGCCTCCAGGAAGATGCGTCGCCCCCGGTCGTTCAGGTACAGCCCCTGCAACTCCTCGTCGAAATGCTTGGCCTGAATTTGCCCCTTCGCCACTACGCTGAAAATCACCCGGTCCACCAGGATGGGCTTGAAGACCTCGGCCACGTCCAGGTTGAGCGTGAACCGCCTGAAATTCGTCGCGTGCAGGAACCCAATCCGCGGGTCCAGGTGGGTGCGGTAGATCTCGGAGAGCACGGCCGTGTAGAGCAGCGTGTTGCCAAAGGAGATTAGCGCGTTCATCCGGTTGCGCGGCGGACGCCGGCTCCGCACCTCAAAGGCAAAGTCGGGCGCGTCCAGAATCACGTCGAAGGCCCCGTAGTACGCCTCCCGGGCTTTCCCTTCCACCTGCATCAGGGCCGCCACATCCTCCACCTCAGAGACGCGCGTCCGGTGTGCTTCGATGGCCCTTTCCACCGCGTCCAGCGGCTTGCCCCGGTTCCGGTAGTAGCGAATCACCTTGTACAGGTTGAACAGCGCGCCGTCCACAAAGCGCCGTGCCAGGTCCAGCCGCTTGGCCCCGTCCAGGTAATGCTCTGCCTGGCGCAGAATCATGTAGCCCGAGTTGTAGTGCTCGCGCGGGTAGTAGGTGCCAATGTAATACCCGTGGTAATTGTAGAAGTGCAGGAGAATGTGTTGCTGGGTGAGAAAGCCGAGCAACCGTTTATTGAGGTCCAGCTCCCCGAAGACGTGGATTTCTTCCACCTGCTCCACGGGAAAGAAGCGTTTGCCCTCTTCCGTCTCCAGTACCAGGGTGTTTTGCTGGCGTCGTAGCCGGCCGTTGGACAAGATGTACAGACGTTTTCCCATGCCTACCCCTCCGGCTCGTCACTCCAACAGAACTCCCGGTAGGCACACACACGACAGTATTTCACCCGCTGTGCCGGGGGCGGCTGCCCCCGCGCGATGATCCTTTCCACCCGGCTCAACACATCCTTCAGCGCCTGCTCCCCCTCTTCATCCAGCCGGATGGGAATGCGGCGCCGTTCTTCGGGAAAGCGCAATTCCCCTTCGGCTTCCACGCCCATCTCCCGCAGGCGCCACAGGTAGAAGAGGACCTGCATCCGTGCAGCCTCGACAAAGCGTGAGGAAGCCTTGACTTCGCCCACCACCAGCCGCGGCCCGTCCCGCTCCACCAGGTCCAGTTTCATCCCTGGCAGGGCTATTTCCCGCTTTCGGGCGCGCGGGTAGGTCACATCGCTCAGGAAGCGGCCCCACTCCAGCCGCGCGTCCTCCCGGTCTGGCTCCACCTCGTGGGCCATGAGCCAGACCTCCCGCTCGCAGATCATCGCGTACCAGATCAGGGTGCCGGTGATGTGTTCCGACATGATCGGTCCCCGGTGGACACAGAGGAAAGCCCTTACTGTCTGACCGAGTCCTCCTTATTCTGGCGTGGTTACGGGAAGCCTCCTACACGATCCAGGCTCTATCCAGATCTCCCTGGGGCCAGCGGAAGCCGGTTTCCAGGTCGTAGAAGGCGTCCAACTGATCGAGTGGAACCCAGCGCAGGCCCGGACGCCACTCCGGCGGGGGATTCTTCTTGGCCCGAAATTCAGGCACCTGGAGCATCCGCTCATGCAGGTAACGGCGGTGGCGCAGGTACGCTTCCCGCCGCCTGCCCCAGTCCCGCTCTTCCAGCACCTCAGGGGTGAAGACCTCCGCCAGCCAGTCTTCGTCCTCTCGGGTCAGAGCCACGAAGACACTCACCGACAGTATCTCATCAATCAGGCGAAAGTTGCTGAGACAAGGAGGCGATGTGCAGTCACGACGGGAATCATACCGCAGGCGGCGGTAGGCTTCCCACAGGGCCTCGCTTTCCGCCTGGGATTTGGCCGCCTTGGCCCGAGCGAAGTACTCTTCCACCAGTCGGGCGTACTCGGGTTCCCTCACCTGGGTCAGCCCTTCCAGAATGGCCCTGGCTGTGGTGATGTGCACTGTGCCGTACACCTGCACCGCTCCCGAGTTCGCCAGGTGTCGCACCAGGACTCGCCCCGTTGTACGACGCCCCTCCCGGTTGCAACGGCCCGCTACCTGGACAATGGCATCCAGTGGCCCCAGGTCCCGCACTGCGACGGGGAAGTCCAGGTCCACGCCCGCTTCCACCACTTGCGTGGCAACCAGGATAGCCCTCCCGCCGTCCTGCAACCATTGCTTGAGGAAGGCCAGCCGTGCGGCCCGGTGCAGGGGCACGATGTTGGTGGACAGGTACACCAGGGCCCGCTCCTCCCTGTCAAGAGGAAGCGGCCCACCCTCTTCCCAGGCTTTCACCGGTTGACCGGCCCCTCGCTCCTTCAGCGCCTGGTACAGTTCCAGGCTGGCGCGCACTGTGTTCACCACCACCAACACCGAACCATGGTCTTCGGCCAGGGTGACCACTTCCTCGGCCAGCGCCTCTGGGGAGCGCTCCTCCAGGTCCACCTCCAGCGTGGTGCGCTGCATCAGGTGGAAGAGATGCGACGGCTCTGGATACAGCTCGCGCACCTGGAAGATCAGCGGGCGTGTGGCCGTCATCTGGATAACGGAAAGCCCCATCTCCTCCCGCAGGACGTCGAAAATCCGCCCCACGGCCTGCCAATACTCCATCTTCAGGCTTTGCAACTCGTCCAGGATGAGCACGCCGCCAATAACGTTGTGCAGTTTGCGCAACAGGCGGTTTTGGTGGCCCAGCAGGGTGTGGAACGTCTGAACGAAGGTGGTGACGATGATCTCGCTCTCCCAGCCTTCGGTGAGGAGCAGGGCGTCGGCCACTGGTAGGTTCTCATCCTCCACCCGGTAGCCGATATCCGCCAGGTGGTGGTGCTTGAGCAGGTAGCATTCCTGGTTCGTCGTAAAGTTGGGCACACCCCAGTTCAGCACATCTTTGACCACCTTGTAGTTCTGTTCGATGAGATTGATGAAGGGCAGGGCGTATACGATGCGCGGGGCGACCCCATAGTGTTCGGCCAGGCGCTCGCGCAACACGAAGGCCGCGGAGAGCGCGGCCAGGGTTTTGCCCATGCCCGTGGGCGCGGTCAGGGCCAGAGGCTTGGACAGGGGAATGGGCACCTGGCGGGCCTGTTCGGTCACCGTGCGGAAGAACGCGGCCCGTTCTCTGTCCAGGTTGTGACGCGGCTGAGGGAAACGGTGTTTCACATAGCGTTCCACCAGGTCGCCGGGCAGGTGCCCATTCTCC
>WFUL01000246.1 GCA_015484985.1 Anaerolineales bacterium
GCCCGGGGGCCGGGCCGGGGGCATCTTTCCTTCCTCGAAATCTTCAGGGACCAGGGGCAGGCGGGGCCCGCCTTCCCGGTAGGTAGGCCGGACGCGCTCCTGGGCCTGGAGGAGCACGAAAACGTCCTGGAGCGGCGTGCCGTCGGGCAGGTTCTTCCAGGCCTGGATACCGGCTTCCAGGTAGGCCAGGAGCCGGTGTTTCAAGTCGGGGTCGCGGGTCAGGAGGGTCTGCAGGGGTTCCGGGAGCATGGACATGAGCCTTGAGACTCCCGCGAAGAAATCTTTTCCGAACGCGGCGCGTCTTGGGAGTAAGGATAATTCAAAAAGGAGATTTCGGGAAGGGAAGAGAGATAATGTGGCAGACGGCGAAACCACCTGCCACATTATCTCTATCCCAGGGCCCCGGCCCCTATGTGATGTGCTTTGAGAAGGTTTGTTTACACTTGCGATACTATCATACGACTAATCAAGCCTGTTTGCTGAAGGTTGAGGGGGAAGCCAAGACACGAAAAACGCGAAGAGCGTCGCGGAGGCAGGGCGTACAGGAGGCGGCGGCCTCCCAAGCAAAGCCCATCCCTGTTCTCGCGATTGAAGATACCCCGGAGCGGTGGGGGAGGAAGGAAGAGCCCGCATCCTGAGCTTTTTCAAAATTTCACTTTCGATAAGTATCATTATCAGAAGAGACAGAGAGGCGCCAAAAGAATGCATGGGCCCTTCTCAAGAGTATCACATCGTACGTACCTGGCGCAAGGGTTGGTACTACTTGATATAGTACTTGCCAAGATTCTCCAATCGCCCTACGAGCCCTCACTTTTTGCCCGCGGTCACCGCAGGTCAGCGTCTTCCTTAGTATTAAAGGCCATAACGGGCATGCTTGGCTTAGCCCCTTCCCCTATCCCAATAATCCCAAACTTCTCCCCTGCCCCACAAGCGGATGGATTTTATAGATTGATGGCTATTGTAGTAATATCGTAAAATCAATCTCTTATCCTACAGATATTTTTCAAGCACCCCCCTTTCAAAGATGACATGGGATGATTTTTCGAACACCCCCCAGGGTTTTTGCACGTGCTTACAAAACCAGGTTTTTTAAAGGGGCCGCCCCTCTGGCTTCACCCTTCTGTTAGAACAGTGAAAAACCCTGGAACATCCCCGTTCAAGCCTTGTCAAACCGACCGGCCCTCCCTATAATTGCGCCACCACAAGCCGAATCTCTTTTGTGAAGGAGGAGTAAGAGATGCTGCGCAAAAGTGTCCTCTGGTTGCTCATGACCGGTTTGCTGGCTGGCCTTGTGCTTGCCGCCTGCCAGCAGACCACCCCCTCCGGTGAAGGAGCGGTCAAAGAGGTCGTCAAGACGGTGGTTGTAACGGTGCAGGTGCCGGCTGAGGGTGGCGCTGCGCAGGCTGCTGTGCCCCAGGGCTATGGGGCCACGCTTAAGGCCGTCAAGGAGCGGGGCTACCTGATTTGCGGCGTCAACGGCCAACTGCCCGGGTTCTCTTACGTCGACCAGGAAGGCAAGTGGTCGGGCTTTGACGTGGACTTCTGCCGGGCTCTGGCTGCGGCCATCTTCGGCGACCCCGACAAGGTTCAGTACCGTCCTTTGACGGCCAAGGAACGCTTCACCGCGCTGCAAACGGGCGAAATCGACGTGCTCATCCGCAACACCACATGGACCCTGACCCGCGATGCGGAATTGGGCGCCAACTTCGTGGCCACCACCTTCTACGACGGCCAGGGCTTCATGGTGCCCAAGGATAGCGGTATCCAATCCCTCAAGGACCTGAACGGCGCGCGCATTTGCGTGGCCACGGGCACCACGACGGAACTCAACCTCGCCGATGTCATGGCCGCGGAGGGGCTGGAATACGAACCGGTGGTCTTCGAAACGGCCGACCAGGTCTTCGCCGCCTATGAAGAGGGTACCTGCGACGCCGTGACCACGGACAAATCCGGCCTGGTTTCCCGGAAGGCCGTGCTCAAAGAGCCCGAGGCACACATCATCCTGCCCGAGACCATCTCCAAGGAGCCGCTGGGCCCTGTGGTGCGTCACGGCGATGACCAGTGGTTCGACATCGTCCAGTGGACCGTGTTCGCCACCTTTGCGGCGGAAGAATACGGCGTGACCAGCCAGAACGTGGACCAGGTGAAGGCGGAGACCAAGAACCCTGAGGTCAAGCGTCTGCTGGGCGTTGAGGGCGAAATGGGCCAGAAGTTGGGCCTGAGCGATGATTGGGCCTACAACATCATCAAGCTGGTGGGCAACTACGCGGAAATCTATGAGCGCAACCTGGGGCCCGGCACGCCCTTCAACCTGCCTCGCGGGCTCAATGCCTCCTACATTGATGGCGGTCTGCTCTACGCGCCGCCCTTCCGCTAAACCCAAGCGCCGGCTGTTCTTCTCTGTAGCGGACGAATAATCCTGGAGGGGCGGCCCCAATTTGGGGTGTCGCCCCTCCAATAATAGAATCTCCGCCGTGGATCGAGCAGAACGCCATCGTGAGGTTGGACCATGTATCTGGGACGATTGCGCAGCGGTGTGCAATGGTTACGCGATGAACGTGTGGTCAAAGCTATCGCCCAGGCTCTCTTCGTGCTGGCCGTGTTCCTGGCCTTTCGCTTCTTCTACACCAATATGATTACGGCTTTGGCCCAGCGAGGGCTCCTGCCCAGTTTCTACTTTCTTCGCCTGACGGCCGGATTCGATATCGGGGAAAAAGCCATTGAGTACAGTCGGGCGCACACTTATGCCCGGGCTTTTCTGGTTGGCATTATCAACACCCTCGTCGTCAGTTTTTGGGGCATTCTGTTCGCCACCATCATCGGCGTCATTGTGGGCCTGGCACGACTTTCCCGGAACTTCGTCATCCGTACCCTGGCGACCATTTACGTGGAAGGCCTGCGCAACATTCCCCTGCTGGTTCTTCTGGTGTTCTGGTACACAGGCGTCTTCCTGAAATTCCCGCCTTTGCGCAAGGCCAAGGTCTTGTGGAACGCGGTCTATCTGAGCAACCGGGGGGTGGTGATTCCCTGGCCCACACCGACTGAGGTCTGGCCCAGGTACGTGTGGGTTTTGGGCGCCGGTCTGGTGGCCGCCCTCGCGGTTTCCATCTGGCTGATTCGGATGGGACGACGAACAGGACGCATGCCTTTGGTTCCTGGCTGGGCTTTACTCACGTTCCTGGTGGTGGCCGTGGTGGGATGGTTCTTGATGCCATCCGCGCCCCTCGCCCTGTCTTTCCCCAAAATTGAGGGCTTCCGCACCGTTGGCGGCCGCCGTCTGACCCCTGAATTCATGGCCCTGCTGTCTGGGCTGGTCATCTATACCTCAGCTTACATCGGCGAAGTAGTACGGGCCGGCATCCAATCCGTACCCAAAGGCCAGTATGAAGCCGCGCGCGCCCTGGGCCTGACACCCTATCAAATGACCCGACTCATCATCTTCCCCCAGGCCCTGCGGGTCATTGTGCCGCCCCTGACCAGCCAGTATCTGAACCTGACCAAAAACTCCTCCCTGGCCGTGTACATTGGCTACCCGGACCTGTACTCCGTCTCCGGCACCATCTACAACCAAACAGGCCGGGCCGTGGAGGTCACCCTGCTCATGATGGCCGTGTACCTGACCTTTAGCCTGACCACTTCGCTGTTCATGAACTGGTACAACCGCAAGATTCGCTTCGTGGAGCGATAAGGAGTCGGGCAATGGAGCGTCCTCTGGCCCCTGGAGAAACCCTGCCCCCACCCACCGAACGCATCACGATTTTGGGATGGATTTACCGGAACCTGTTGAGCCCCTGGTATAACGCGGTGCTCACGGTTCTGGGCCTGGCCCTGGCCTACGCCCTGCTCACCCCCATCCTCCGATGGGCCCTGACCCAGGCGGAATGGCAGGTGGTGGTGGTCAACTTACGTCTCTTCATGGTGGGCCAGTATCCCAAAGAGGCCCTGTGGCGGGTCTGGCTGCTTCTCTATCTCCTGTCCCTGACCGCAGGTTGGTCCTGGGGAGTGCTCCTGGGGAAGCGATACGCCACAGCGGGCCTCGTGCTGTTGGGGGCCTTCATCGGGTTGGCGGTGCTGCCCTTCGCACCGGCCCTTCGTCTCCGCTGGTTTACCCTGGCGCTGACCGCACTGGGCGCATGGGCGCTGGCCTATCGTTGGCGAGAAACAGGGTGGGCCCGTAAGGTCGCCTTTGCCCTGTTGTTGCTTTACTTCCCCATCGTCATCATCGTCATCCGGGGTTTCGCCGGGTGGGACCGGGCACGGCAACTCTGGGCCGCGCTGTACCTCACGGGGGTGCTGGCGGGCCTGGTGGTGGGGATGTGGCGTCCCGAACAACGCTGGCCCGCGGCTCGCTGGGGACAGTTCGGCCTCTTCCTGGTTCCCCTGGCGCTGGCTGTGCTTCCGGGTTTCGTGGCCTGGCGCTTTCCCCTGGTTGGGCTGGCGGCCGTCACCTGGGCCGCCTGGTTGACCGGTCGAAGCAATCCCACCACCCTGAAAGGTTTTGCTCGGGTGCTGGTGGGGCTTTACCTGCCCCTCCTCTTCCTGCTGTACCAAATGGGCCCCTCGGGCATTCTAACGCGAGCCATGCCGCAGGTGGGAACCAACCTCTGGGGCGGGCTTTTGCTTACCTTCCTGCTCACCATCGTGGGCATTGTCTTCTCCTTCCCCCTGGGCATTCTCCTGGCCCTGGGTCGCCGCTCGGTGATGCCCATCATCCGCGTGTTCAGCATCCTGTATATCGAATTCATCCGGGGAGTTCCCCTGGTCACGGTGCTCTTCATGGCCCAGGTCATGCTGCCCCTCTTCCTGCCCCCGGGGATGACCATCGACCGGGTCTTGCGGGCCATGGCAGGTATCGTGTTGTTCGCCGCCGCGTACATGGCGGAAAACGTACGAGGAGGGTTGCAGGCCATTCCCAAAGGCCAGTACGAGGCCGCTTATGCCCTGGGTCTCAATGCTTTCCAGACCATGACCCTGATTATCCTGCCCCAGGCCCTGCGTAACGTGATTCCCGTCATCGTCAATCAGTTCATCGCCCTGTTCAAGGACACATCTCTGGTCGCCATTGTGGGCCTCTTTGACTTGCTGGGCATCGCTTCCACGGTATTGGCCCAGCCCCAGTTCATCGGCAAACAGCGGGAAGTGTACACTTTCATCGGGCTGATTTACTGGATTTTCAGTTACGGAATGTCGTATACTTCACGGCAAATCGAGAAGGCTTTAGGTGTGGGTGAACGGTAAATCCCGGCCCTGAGTGAGCAAGACGACGCGTTCCCAGGAGGTGACGTATGAGCCAGGCTCCCACAACATATACCCCTCCAAAGCACCGCCGCAAGGAATCCCATGCCCGCTACGACGAGCCTCCCATCATCGTGGCCCGGGATGTGCATAAGTGGTACGGCCACTTCCATGCCTTGCGGGGCATCAGTATGGAGGTTTATCCCGGGGAGGTGGTGGTCATCTTTGGACCCTCGGGTTCGGGGAAATCCACCTTCATCCGGTGCATCAATCGCCTGGAAGAACACCAGAGGGGCACCATCATTGTGGACGGCGTGGAACTCACGCACAACCTGAAGAACATCGAACAGGTCCGGCGTAAGGTGGGGATGGTGTTCCAGCAATTCAACCTGTTCCCTCACCTCACGGTGTTGGAAAACGTGACTCTGGGACCTATCCACGTGCTCAAGTGGCCGAAGAAGAAAGCGGAAGAAGTGGCCATGGAACTCCTGGAGCGCATGGGCATTCCCGAGCAGGCCCATAAGTATCCGGGACAGCTCTCCGGTGGCCAGCAGCAACGGGTGGCCATTGCCCGCGCGCTGGCCATGCAACCGAAAATCATGCTCTTCGACGAGCCCACCTCGGCCCTGGACCCGGAAATGATTAAAGAGGTCCTTGACGTGATGATTGAACTGGCCCGCTCGGGTATGACCATGGTCGTGGTCACCCATGAGATGGGCTTTGCCAAGGCGGTCGCGGACCGCATGTTCTTCTTTGACCAGGGGCAGGTGGTGGAAAGCGGAACGCCGGAAGAAATCTTCACCGAACCGAAGGAGGAGCGTACCAAGCTCTTCCTTTCGCAGATTTTGCACTGATGGACGTCTGCCGTCCGCTATCCGCTGTCCGCAGTCTGCAGTCCGCTGTCGGTGGTCAGAGGTCGGTATAGGCGGCTACGATGGCGGAGATGTTGTCCGGGCCCTCCATCTGATTGGCCAGTTGGATCAGACGGGCCACGGCGTGGCCTGGCGGTTGGGTCTGAAGGACCTCGGCGATGCGCCTTTCCGGTACCACGCCCCAAAGGCCATCGCTGCATAGCAACAATTGATTTCCGGGCTGCCAGGGGACCTCGAAAACATGGGGGAAAATCTGGTCCCGCTGTGCGCTGATGGATTGAATCAACCGATTACGTGTGGGATGTATATGAGCCTCTTCAGGGGTGAGCTCGCCTCTCCGCAAAAGTTCGGCCGCGACGCTATGGTCCCGGGAGAGTTGCTTTAATTCCCCGTCGTGGAACAGATAGGCCCGGCTGTCCCCCACGTTCACCCCGATGACCCGGTCCGGGAGCAACACGGCAGCCACCACCGTACTGCCCATGGAGGGGAAGTGGCGTTGTCGCGCGGCGTCTCGCACCGCGCGATGCGCGGTATACACGCAGGACATGAGTCCTTCTCGCCAGTCCGTGGAAGAGGGCAGCTCCTGATAACAGGACAGGAAGTGATGCACGACCAGCTGGCTCGCCAGGGCCCCGCCCCGATGGCCCCCCATACCATCGGCCACAATCAGGAGAGGTGGCTTCCCGGGTTCGGGAGGCAGCCAGACTTCCACGCGGTCCTCATTGGGTCGACCTCGGCGACGGATGCCCACGTCCGTCTGCCAAGCAATCTGGAACGGCGGGGATACCACTTCCTGCACCCTCATGGCGCTTGACTCCTTTCCCTCAAGCAACCTTCATAGCCGTGGGTTCTTCATCGGTTATACTACAATTCGGCGGAAAACTCCTCCCGCGGGGCTCATAGGAGCAAGGAAGGATGTCAAAGTTGCGTTCGTGGTTCATCGTGCTGTTTTTGCTCACAGCCTGCACAAAAGGACAGGTCACCCCAGGACTGGAACCAAGTCCTTCCTGGACCCCGGTTCCACCGTCTACGACGCCAACCACCGCAGAAACCCACTTCCCCACACCTACAGG
>WFUL01000247.1 GCA_015484985.1 Anaerolineales bacterium
AGCCGCTGCGCACATTATCTACTTCTTTCCTGCGGTCCAGGGACTGGTCAGGCCTGCGCGAAACGCTGGTGTCCTTTCTGAGCAGGGGTCACCACCCTTGCTGTCCAAACTTTTGTCTGAACCTCAGGTGATACCCATTGACGCATTGCGCGAGGGCCATGGAAAAAGCGGACGGGATATCCCGTCCGCTTTTTCCATGGCGCCCCAGGCAGGACTCGAACCTGCAACCCGCGGCTTAGAAGGCCGCTGCTCTGTCCAGTTGAGCTACTGGGGCGAGCTATCGTCTACCGTTCTCCATTATACAGCCGGTCGGCGGAAAAGGCGGCCGCCGGCCGTCCGTCAGGGGCATTCCACCAGGCGATAGAGGTCCGTGTCCGTCAGGATGACCCGCACCTCTTCCCGTTGGGCCAGATTCCGCAACGTAGCCGGGTCGTTGACGGTGAAGAGGTGGATGCGCGCGCCCTTGAGGGCCCGGGCCACCTGGGGCGTGTAGAAGCGGCGGTCCATGGAGATGGCGGAAAATCCCCCGCGGATGTAGTGCCAGCGGATTTTTTGCAGGGTCCAGAACAACTGCCAGGAGGACGAAGGAAACTCGGTCTCGTCGATGTTGAAAATCCAGTAACTGGTGTGCATCCCTTCCCGGGCGAAGTAACGCAGGTTGTGCGGGTCCTCGGATTCCACAATGACCCGGTCCCGTAAACCAAAGCGATCTACCAAATCCCGCAGGTCTCGGGCGGCCTGTTGGGCTTCTTCGGGAGTGAGCTCCCGGATGGTTTTGAGGTCCAGCCAGAAATAGCCGCGCGTGCCCACGGCAGCGAACACCTCTTCCAGGGTGAGGTGTTGAGGATATTCTCGGTCGGGACGCCGAATGACGAATTGACGCTTTTCCCTCAGGTAGGCCACGTCCATTTCCACACCGGGCGCGCCCAGGTCAAAGGCCCGCTGAAAGCTGGCGATGGTGTTTTCCGGGATGTCCGGGGGTTCGGGGTGACCTCGGTGTCCCCAAATTTTGGGACATCCGGTGTAGAACACCGGATGGGGCATGCGATAGGCGACCTCCATGCCCATAAAGGCGCCTGCGGCCAATAGCCAGGGCAGGGCAAGGGAGGCCAGGACATACCGGAAGGCAGGTTGGGAGGTCAGGTGCCGCCAGCGGGCCTGCCAGCGGGGTGAGATGGCCACGAGGTAAAGGGTTCCTCCCAGGACGAGGAGCAGTACCATCCCGGTCACGGTCTTTAGCCCCGCTTCCATACGTGCCAAGTAGTGCGATAGGGGCAGTAAGTTGCGGCTGGGCATCAAAAGGCGGGCGAGGGATGCGGGACCCCGTTCATAGAGCCAGGTGACGGCCACCCGTGCGGCCATGCGTATCAGAGGTATAGCCAGTACCCACCCTCCCCCCAACAATACGCCCCAGGCCAGATACTTTCGGGCTCCTTGGCTCCGGGTCATGGGCAGAGCAATGAACCAAGTGCTTCCGCTAAGCAGGGTACTCAGGAGCCAGAATTCATCCTTCATGGCGTCTCTTCCCGTGTAGGATTCAAGGCCGGGGCATCTTGAAGTCCCACGTAATGAAGGAAATCGTTAGATACCATACCCCTTGTACCTGGTAGGCGTTATCGATGCGCAGAGCACCGATGCGCCGTTCTTCCGTAATGTAGCAGTATGCGGTACCCACCTTAAGGTGTGGGTTGAGGACGGCGTTCTTGGCTGTATAGCGGGCGTTCTTGCAAGCAAAGAAATCCGGGGGCCACATGTACAGGGGGGTGATGAGTACCTTATCCCCTACGTGAAGGAGGGTTTGGTCGTTGGGGCCGTTGACCACGTAGATGAACTCTTTCACCCCCTCGTCCAATTCCAACAGGTCACCCTGACTTAAGGTGACCTGACGTTGGGCATAAATCACCATCGCAAAAGTAGGGGTGGGGGTGATTTCCCGTACCGAGATAGCCAGGGCCAGGGGCACACCCGCAAGCACCGGAACCCTTTGGTTCTCTCCTGTGCGCAGGATCCAGGCTTGGTGATACATGCCACCCGCTTGCGGCGCGGTCATGGTCAACCGAATGGTGACGCGCCCGCCGGGAGGGATGGTTTCCTGGGGCTTCACCTTGGCCTGCCACTCGAAGGGTGGGTCCCCTTGGGGAACCAAGTCCAGGGGTGGCTCCCAGGAGCAGGACCCCGCGTTGTCCACTATCCAGCGTACCCGAATCTCCGCGCCGGAGACCAGGGGGAATTCGGATACCTGGATGATTTCGGCCTCGCGCACGCGTGCAGCCAGACAAGGAAGTGTAGG
>WFUL01000248.1 GCA_015484985.1 Anaerolineales bacterium
AACCCCAGACCCTCCTGGGCAAAGTCCTGGCCGAGTAGCAGGGCAACATCCCCGAGCACGCCCTGGTCCTCTCCATTGTGGCTGGTGTGCCCATTGCCCGCATCGCCGCGGGCCTGGGCCACGACACCATCGTGCGGGCCATGCCCAATACACCGGGCCAGATTGGACAGGGCATCACGGTCTGGACGGCATCCCCCACGGTCACCGAAGAACACAAAGCCATTGCCCGGGAAATCCTTCAGGCCATGGGGGAAGAGATTTACATGAACGACGAGGACTTCCTGGACATGGCCACGGCCCTCTCGGGAACGGGACCGGCGTACGTCTTTCTGTTCATGGAAGCCTTAGTGGATGCCGGCGTGCATATGGGCTTCCCGCGGCGCATCGCGGAAAAACTCGTGGTGCAAACGGTGCTGGGGTCGGCAGCGTACTACAAGCGGGTTCAGGGCAAGGTCCACCTGGCCCACCTGCGCAACCAGGTCACGTCCCCGGCGGGAACGACCGCGGCCGCGCTGTACTATCTGGAGAAAGCCGGGTTCCGCACTGCCATCTCCCGGGCTGTATGGGCCGCGTACCTGCGCTCGAAGGAACTGGGCCAGACGGGACAGCCCAGCCCTCCAGGAGATGCCCTGAAATGAACGAAGCCAAGGGCGTCCGAACGGTGATTTGGACGGCTTTGCTGGTGTTCACCGTGTTCACTTTCCTCTCCCTTACCCGATACATGTATCGGGTCCAACGACTGGAGCGGGTCTATCGCGTCGTGGCCACCCAGAACGCCATGCTCCTGGCCACGCAGGCCGCACTGGAAACCCAAATTGCGTCCACCCCCAACCCTCAAGAGATGGAGCGCCTCATCCGGGAACGCATGGGCCAGGTGCAGCCCGGAGAAATCCCGATTCGGGTCATCCCGGAACAACAGATGCGCCACGACGACGCCCTGGCACCTCCCTTGCGCATCCGGGACCTCCCCCCCTGGTACGTATGGTGGCTTTTGTTCTTCGGTCCTGAACCTCCCGCGGTGACCTCCCCTTGAGCAATGGAGGAGCGCATGGCCCTGCGGCAGTCCTCTATATGGCTCAAGCTGATGATCCTGTTTGTGCTCGCGGGCGGCCTGGCTGTGCGCCTGTTCGACCTTCCCGACCCCCCTCTGGGTTTCCATCCCACCCGTCAGATGCGAGGCGCCCTCATCGCCCGGTACCTGTACTTTCGCTGGGATCCCCCACAAGACCTACACCGCGTCCAGGTGGTGACCCAGGTGGTACGGGAGCGATTGGAGGCTTATGAAGCCCCTATCCTGGAAACCCTTGTCGCGCTGACCTATCTATTGCTGGGCCGGGAAGCCCTTTGGGTAGCCCGTCTTTACAGCGTGCTCTTCTGGACGCTCACGGGATGGCTGGTGTTTCGCTGGGCCTGGCGCGCGACGGGCGAACCCTGGGCCGGATGGGGGGCCCTGGCCTATCTCATGGCCCTACCTTTTTCCGTGAAGGCCAGCCGGGCCTTTCAACCCGACCCTCTCATGACCCTGCTCATCACCATGACCGGTTATATGTGGTGGTCGTGGTCACAGACAAAACGCCACCGGGACCTGGTCCTGGGAACCGGAGCCGCGGCCCTGGCCTGCCTAGTGAAGCCTTTCGCGGTTTATTTCATCACGCCCCTATTGGCCGCCTGGGCCTGGATGCAGTGGCGGGAAAAGAGTTGGAACCCCCGACGAGTCCTCGCCATCACGGTCTTTACCTTCCTTCCGCTGGGCTTATTCATCCTCCTTTCCCGCCGGGAGACCGCAGGAGCCTACTGGCAACAATGGACGTGGACCCTGCGCCATCTCTGGACCGACCCCAAGTTCCTCCCGCGATGGATGCGCTTTCTGGCCGGTCTGACCGGGACGGGATGGCCCTTGCTGGCTCTGGTGGGATGGACCCTGGCTTCCGGAGCGTTTCAGGGATTCCTCACGGCCTGGCTCGTGGGATACGGCCTCTACGGGCTGTTGCTCCCCTACCAAATCACCTCCCACAACTATTACCACCTGCCCTTTTTCCCTTGGATAGCCTTAGGCATAGGCGCGGCTGTCGCTGCCCTGCTCCCCCAATGGCGTCAGCGAGGGGGCTGGTGGCCGGGTCTGGCCCTACTCGCGGCCTGGGCCTGGATCCTCTACGGCTTCGCCGAGGGTTACACCGACCTTCAGGATACCTGGTGGGATGAGGCCGCGCACTATCAGCAGGTTGGCGAAGTACTCCCCCGCGAGGGGCGTCTCATCGGCTTAGTGGAGCACTACGGGTTTCCCCTGGCCTATTACGGAGAACGGGTGGTAATCCCATGGCCGTCAAGGGCCGAACAAGCCCTGGCCCGTTTACGGGGAAAGAACCCCAGACCCATCCTGCAAGCCTTCCAGGAACGCGTGGAAGGATTCGACTACTTCGTGGTCACGGATTTCAGGGAATGGGAGACCCAACCGGCCCTCAGGGAGGTTCTCACCACCTTCTGTCCCCTCACATACCAGGGGGACGAAGTCCTCATTTTCGATTTAAAGGCCTGTCGTCTTGCAGGGGACGAATAAAAGGCGGCGACCCGGGCCGCCGCCTGCGTTCACCCTTAGACTTCCGTCGATTCCGGAAGTACCACACGAATGTGCAGTTCCCGCAACTGTTCCTCCGTCACCGGCGATGGCGCATCGGCCATCAGGTCCCGGGCGGCCTGGTTCTTGGGGAAGGCGATGACCTCCCGGATGCTGGGCTCATCGGCCAGGAGCATCACGATGCGGTCCAGGCCCAGCGCGATGCCGCCGTGGGGCGGCGCGCCGTATTCAAAGGCCTCCAGCATGTGCCCGAACTTCCGTCGCGCGTCCTCGATGTCCAGCCCAATCAACCCAAAGACCTTTTCCTGCAACCAGCGTTCGTGAATCCGCAGGCTACCCCCGCCGATTTCCGAGCCGTTGAGCACCAGGTCATACTGGGCGCCGCGGGCTTTGCCAGGGTCGGTGTCCAGCAGGGGGATGTCTTCATCTAGGGGCCGGGTGAAGAGATGGTGGCTGGGGTCCCACCGGCCCTCTTCCTCGTTCCAGAAGACATAGGGGAAATCGATGACCCACAGGAAGGCCAGCACGTTGGGATCCCGCAATCTCAGGCGGTCGGCCAGGTGCACCCGGAGGCGGGCCAGCACGTCATTGGTCACGTCGTGGTCCACATCGGCCACGAAGAGGAGCAGATCCCCCGGCTCGGCTTCCAGCCGCTCCCGTAACGCGTGCATCTGGCCCTCGGCGAAGAATTTCGCGATGGGAGACTTCACCTCCCCATCCGGAGTGATGGCCACCCAGGCCAGACCCTTCGCGCCGTGCTGCTGGGCGAATTTCACCAGTTCGTCGATTTCCCGCCGGCTCATATTCCCCAAGCCTTTGGCGTTCAAACCCTTGACCAAACCACCCTTCCGGGCCACCCGGGCGAACACCTGGAATTCCACCTCCCGGGCCAGGTCGGTGACGTCCTTAAGTTCCAGGCCGAAACGGATGTCCGGCCGGTCGGTGCCGTACCGGGCCATGGCCTCCTGGTAGGTCATGCGGGGGAAGGGTTCCTGGAAGAGCCGCTTCTCCGGCACGACCGTCTTGACCATCTGGGTCATCAGCCCTTCAATCAAGTCCATCACGTCTTCCCGGCGGCTGACGAAGGCCATCTCCAGGTCCAGTTGGGTGAACTCGGGCTGTCGGTCGCCCCGCTGGTCCTCGTCCCGGAAGCAACGGGCAATCTGATAGTACTTTTCGAAACCGGCCACCATGAGCAACTGCTTGAGTTGCTGGGGCGACTGAGGAAGGGCATAGAAGTGACCGGGATACAGCCGAGAGGGGACGAGATAATCCCGGGCCCCTTCAGGCGTGCTCTTGAACAGAATCGGGGTCTCGACCTCAATAAACCCCCGGGCGTCCAGATAATCCCGAATGAAGCGAATGACTCGATGGCGCAAACGCAGGTTGCGCTTCATCCGGGCCCGGCGCAGGTCCAGGTAGCGATACTTGAGGCGCACGCTTTCGTCCACGGGGTCGTCCTTGTGCACCGGGAAGGGCAGGGGCTTGGCCCGGTTCAGCACCCGCACCTCCTCCGCGGTGACCTCGACCTCACCCGTGGGGAGTTTGGGATTTTCCGTCCCTGCAGGACGCGCGCGCACGTGGCCCCTCACCTGAACCACCCACTCCACCCGCACCGGGTCCAGGTCCTCGTAGGCCTGGCCATGAATCTCCGGACTGGCCACCACCTGAACGAGGCCTGACTCGTCCCGCAGGTCAATGAAGATAACGCCGCCATGGTCCCGCCGACGGTGCACCCAGCCCGCCAGGGTCACTTCCTGACCGATGTGCTCCTTGCGCAACGTGCCGCAGCCATGGGTCTTGTACATATGTGTCACACCTCACCGGGAAGATTGGGATGTCTGCAAAGCGTCCCCCATTATACCCACAACGAGGCCAAAATGGGCAGACAGCGGATGGCAGACAGCGCACAGCGGACGGCGGACGGCGAACAGTATGGTAGCATTCCCTGCGAGAGCAAATAGGCCCGGAACGAACCATGCGCGAACGACCTTTCCTCAAAACCTGGTGGCCTTGGGCAACTCTACTGGGCCTTCTATGGGCCGGACCGTACGTGGTGGCCTGGCGCCAGCAGGGGGATGCCTGGGTCTTCACCGGCTTCCTTTTCGCCGTGGAGGACGGGAATTCCTACATCGCCAAGATGCTGCTGGGGTACCACGGCGCCTGGCGTTTTACCTCACCCCACACGGTGGAGCCCCAACGGGGATATTGGATTTTCGGCCCTTATCTCCTTCTGGGGAAACTGGCCTGGGGGCCGGACGTGCATGCCCGCCTGGTGGTGCTCTTCCACCTCTTCCGTCTGGTGGCGGGCGGCCTCCTGGCCTGGGCCCTCTGGGCATTCCTGGGTTTGTTCACGCGGGGCCGAGGACGTTGGGTGGCCTGGTTCATGGCCCTGCTGGGAGGAGGTCTGGGATGGGTCCCCTGGCTGTGGCGTCCTGAACACCTGCCGCTGTCCTGGTACTCGCCAGAAGGCTTTGGGTTCCTCATGCCCTGGGGGCTGCCCCATCTGGCCCTGGCCCGTGCCCTGTCCCTTCTGCTCCTGACCCGGCTGCTTCGCCTGTATCCCGACGTACGGCAGGGGAAGACCGCCCTCCCCTGGAAGAGCCTCTTGGCCCTTCCTCTGCTTTTGGGATGGGTTCATGGCTTTCAACTGGTCTCTCTCACCATGCTGAGCGGGGGTCTGCTCCTGTGGGGCTTTCTCCGAGAAGGTCTGAGGGGAAAAAGCCGCTTCCGCCTCGAGAGGGCAACCCACCTTCTCGGGCCCCTGCTCGTGGCGCTGGCTGCAACGCCCTGGCTCCTCTACCTGGTCTATCTCGCCTACAATGACTCCTTCATTCGGACTTGGATAGCCCAAGACGTGCTGCCCACACCGGCGTGGCCGACCCTGGCCTGGGCCTACCTCTGGGTGCTCCCCTGGGCATGGTGGGGGTGGCAGCACCTGCGCCGCACCCGGCCCACTCTGGCCTTCTTCACCGGATGGTGGGTGGTGACCGCGCTGACCCTGGCCCATATCCCCCATCCCCTGCAACGCCGCTTTCTGGAAGGCCTCTGGGTGGCCCTGAGCGCGCTCGTGGGAACCGCGCTGGATACCTCGCGGACCCCTTCCCGGCTCCTGCCCCTGGGAGCCAGGTCCCATCTTGTGCTCCCGGCCCTGGCCGGGATTTCACCCCTGCTCTTCGGGCTGGCTCTCCTCCAACGGGCGCAACGTCCCGCGCTCCCCGTCTTTCGTCCCCGGGAAGAAATCGTCGCATTCCAGGCCCTGGCCCGGATGGCCCGCCCAGGAGACGCGGTTCTGGCCGCGTATGCCACCGGCAACCCGCTCACCGCCTGGGCACCGGTTCGGGTACCCCTCGGTCTGGGTCCGGAAAGCATCCATGCGGACACGTGGTCCCGCCGGGTACGCCGGTTCTTCCAGGCGAGCACGTCCTATGCCTGGCGGCAGGAACTGCTACGAACCTGGCGCTTCCGCTTTGTGTTCTACGGTCCGGCCGAACGGGCCCTGGGGACCTGGGACCCCGGTACGGCCCCTTATCTCCACCTGCGCTTCCGGCGAGGCGGGTATGCGATTTACGAAGTCGTGGCTCCGTAGTCCCTTTTGGCTCGTCGTGGCCCTGGCCCTGGTCTTATCCTGGCCCGTGCTTCGACCGGGGTACGCATTGTTCTGGGGCACGCCCTATTTCCAGTTCATCCCTTGGCGATGGCTGGCCCTCAACCTCCTGCGTCAGGGGAGTTTCCCCTGGTGGAACCTCTACAGCGGCCTGGGTACGCCCCTCTTCGCCAACTACCAGACCGCGGTGCTGTATCCCCCGACCTGGCTCCTGTTTCTGGCGGGATGGCTTGGGGGGCTGGAGGCCCTGGCCTACGCCCACGGCTGGGTGATGGTCCTCCACTGGCTCTGGGCCGCCTGGGGAATGGCCCGGTTCACCCGTGAACAGGGCTTTCCCCGCCATGCCGCGTGGTTCAGCGGCCTGGTCTTCGCGTTCTCGGGATATTCCGTGGCACGGGCGGGCATCTTCCCCAGCATGAACGCGGCCATGGCCTGGACCCCCTGGGTCCTGTGGGCCGCGACCCGTCTCAAAACACAACCCAACCTTTCGAACACCCTGACGACCGGGTGCATCCTGGCCCTGCAACTCCTGGCCGGACACGCGCAAACCGCCTGGTATACCCTGCTCCTCACCGGGGCCTGGTGGCTACTGGGCCCCACGTCCCGGCCTCGCTCTCCCCGGGCCTCGAAGCCAACGCCTTCCCCTTTGAGCCGACGCGCGCCGTGGCTCGCGGGGCTCGCCGCAGGCCTGCTGGCGCTGCTCCTGGCCGGAGGGCAACTCGCGGCCACGGCCCAGTACACCTGGGTTTCCCAGCGGTCCCGTGGACTGCCGGAGGCTTTCGCCTTGCAGTATTCCTTCTGGCCCTGGCACTTTCTGAACTTTCTGCATCCGCGGATGTTCGGCCACCCATCCACGGGCAACGTGTGGGGATATGGAGCGGCGTGGGAAGACGCGGTGTACATCGGCGTCCTGCCCCTTTTGCTGGCTTTGTGGGCCGGGGTCGTCCGCTTTCGACACAATCGCTTTTGGGTGCTCGCCGCGCTGGTGGCTACACTGTTCGCCCTGGGATGGTTCACGCCCCTGTATCCCTGGCTCTTTCGGCATGTTCCCACCTTCAACGCCTTCCAGGCGCCGACCCGCTGGCACCTGATCACCACCGTGGCCCTGGCCTACCTGGCGGGGGACGGGCTCTGGCACATCGGGAGGCCCCGGGGCCGCGCCTTGTACTGGACCCGACTGGCCGTGGCCGCGGCGTTGGGGGCCGGCGTCACCGCGTGGGCCCTGGCCCTGGGTCTGCCCCATCATCCCCAACGGGCGACCCTGGCTCCCGCGGTGGGGACCTTCGGCCTCCTCGCCTTTGGTAGCGGATGGCTTTACCTGCGGTTCGCTCCCAGGTCCCCCGAACAGGCCCGTACCTCCTGGTTCTGGGTGGCCCTGGCATGGACGACGCTGGACCTGGCCCTCCTTCAGCAGGGATGGCTCCCGGCCGTGAGGGTAAATGTCTACACGCAAAACCTAGAGCGACCTGCTCTTTTGGAAACCCCGCAACGCACCTGGATTCCCCTGCAAGACGCCCATGACCTCCTATACCGGGATTTTCTGACCTTCACCACCTTCACGCCTCCGCGTCCCCTCTCCCACGCCCGGGTCATCCGGCTTCCCAACGCCCACCTCCTGGATGGGCTGCCCAGCGCCAACGCCTTCGACCCCCTGCTCCCCAGCCGCTACGTGACCCTGATGGAAACCCTGGAGGGCCTTTCCCCCACCGCGCGAGCACGATGGCTGGCCCGCATGAACGTCGCCCGAGTGCTACACCGGGACCCTCAGACCCCTTACGGCGTGCGCGTGGAAGCCCTTCAAGCCCAACCCCTCCTCCAGTGGTATCCCGAGGCCCTCTGGGTCTCCACAGCTAGTCAGGCCCTGACCGCCCTGCAACAACGGGCCGAACACGGCGGACAACAATGGGACGGGTCCATCGTGCTCTCGCCGGGACCCTTCCCAAAAGCCCCGAAACCCCCTTCGCCCGGTCCTTCAACCGCGCGCTCGAACCGATTGCTCCTTCGGGGATACCAGTATGCCGATGGTTCCTGGGACATTGAAATCCACGCGCCTCGGGCGGGTTATCTGTTGGTGGCCCAGAACTTCTATCCCGGCTGGGAAGTCCGCATTGACGGCAGGCCTGCGCCCGTCTATGCGGGCGAGTACGCCTTTCTGGCGTTTCCCGTGCCTGCTGGCAGGCATCACCTCACCCTGCGCTATCGTCCTCGCCCCCTCATCCTTGCCTTGAGCGTTCAGGGGCTGGCCTGGATAGCCGTACTCGGCGCCGGGCTGGTGCTCAAATCTCAGCGGATGGCAAAGCGACGAAGCCGCCCCATCATTCCTCCAGGGGAATCACCCGGTCCGCGGCACGATGCAGCCGGTCCCGCACGGCCAGGCCCAGGTCCCGCGGGACCACATCCCGGGCCAGGATGACGTCCACCCGGCCCTCCAGGCGACGCAAGCCGTCGAAGAGGCGCCGGGCCATCTCCCGGGGTTCGGCCTCCGGCCCCAGGGACACCACCACGACCTCAGGGTCCTGAGCCTCGGCCAGCGCGTCCAGGTCCTCCTGGGGGAGCAACAGGCCCACCCGCCGACCCTGGGCCCGCAGGTCGGCCAGCACGCGGGGCAAACGGGCCAGCACGGCCTCCCGAGGACCGGTGAACAACCACAAGGGGCTTTCGGGCGCGTAATGCCGGGGCAGCGTGCCCGGGGAGCGCACCTCGTCGTGGGTCACCGCTCGAGTAAGCACCCGAATCGATCCCAACAAGGCCTCCAGGGCCTCTCGAGGCGCTCCACCGGGACGCAGGATGACGGGCGGGTCCTGGGTCAGGTCCAGCACCGTGGACTCCACCCCAATGGGCGTGGGCCCGGCGTCGAGAATCAAATCCACCGCGTCTCCCAGGTCGGCCAGCACGTGTTCGGCCCGGGTTGGGCTGGTGTGCCCAAAGCGATTAGCGCTGGGCGCGGCGACCGGACACCCGGCCTCTCGAATCAGAGCCAGGGCGACGGGATGCGCAGGCATGCGCACGGCCACCGTAGGCTTTCCCGCCGTCACCACATCGGGAACCTCAGGTCTCTTGGGAAGGACCAGGGTCAGGGGACCCGGCATCCAGCGCTCGGCCAACCGATGAACGACCGCCGGCACCTCCTGCACCACCTTCGCCAGCCCTTCCAGGTCTGCCACGTGCACAATGATGGGGTCGTACGCGGGGCGGCCTTTGACCTGGAAAATCCGGGCCACGGCCTGGGGGTTCAGGGCATCGGCTCCCAGGCCGTATACCGTTTCGGTAGGGAAAGCCACCAGGCCGCCACGACGCAGCACCTGGGCGGCTTCTCGAAGGATGTCCGGCTCCGGGAATTGGGGATGCACACGTAATACCCGACTCATCTTCACCTCGCACGATGATAAATCCCCAAAGGCCTTCTAACTGTAGCATAGGACGGCATGGATGCAAAACCCCCTTTTCGCCCCCCACCTGGGCTTTTCAATCTCCTAACGAAAGGGAGGAAGGACCCTAGGAAACGCCTTTGAGGCTGTCCCGTTTGCTTAGAAGGAACCGGACGACAGAGTAACCATCCCCCTAGGCTTCCGGTCATGGACAGGGTCGCATGGGAAGAGGGGACGATAGCGGGACGTCCCGTTGAAGAATGAGCACCCAAGTCCCCTCGTCCGTGCAGAGCACACGGCTGGCGGGTAACAGGCGCTGATAGCCCCTCCCACGCGCCTGGTGAAGCAGATGCAGTC
>WFUL01000249.1 GCA_015484985.1 Anaerolineales bacterium
CTTTAGAGGACCTGAAACGCTTCCGCCAGTGGGGAAGCCGCACCCCCGGCCACCCCGAATACGGCCATACCCCCGGCGTGGAGACCACCACCGGCCCCCTGGGGCAGGGCTTCGCCAACGGCGTGGGCATGGCCCTGGCCGAGCGCATGCTCGCGGCCCGCTTCAACCGGGAGGGCTTCCCCCTGTTCGACCACTTCACCTATGCCATCGTGAGCGACGGCGACCTCATGGAGGGCATCTCCCACGAGGCCGCGTCCCTGGCCGGGCACTGGGGCCTGGGCCGGCTCATCTATCTCTACGACGACAACGACATCTCCATCGACGGCCCCACGGACCTGGCCTTCACCGAGGACGTGGCCACCCGCTTCCGCGGGTACGGCTGGCAGGTGCTGGAGGTGGACGGCCACGACCGGGAAGCCGTGGCCCAGGCCATCGAAGCGGCCCGCGCCGACCTGGAGCACCCCAGCCTCATCATCGCGCACACCCACATCGCCTACGGCAGCCCCAACAAGCAAGATACCGCCGAGGCCCACGGCGCGCCCCTGGGCGAAGAAGAGGTGCGCCTCACCAAGCGCAACCTGGGCTGGCCCGAAGAGCCACCCTTCTACGTACCCCAGGAGGTCTACGACTACGTGCGGGGGATTTTCCGGGAACGCACCCGGGAGGCCCAGGCCTGGTACGACCTGCTGGAGGCCTACCGCCAGGCCTACCCCGAGGAGGCCCGAATCCTGGACCACTTCCTCCAGGGCACTTTGCCCGCGGATTGGAACGAACTCGTGCCCGTGTTCGGCTACGATAAGTCCCTGGCGACGCGAAACGCCTCCGGTGAAGTGCTCAACGCTCTGGCGAAGAAGGTGCCCCAACTCGTGGGCGGCTCCGCGGACCTTACGCCTTCCAACAAGACCGCGCTCAAGGGCGAAACCTTCATCCGCAAGGGCGACTACTACTCGGGCCGCTACATCCACTTTGGCGTGCGGGAACACGCCATGGCTGCCATCGCCAACGGCCTGGCCTTGCACCACTGGCGGCCCTTCGTGGGCACCTTCCTCGTGTTCTCCGACTACATGCGGCCCGCGCTCCGCATGGCCGCGCTCATGGGCCTGCCCGTGATTTTCGTCTTCACCCACGACAGCATCTTCGTGGGCGAGGACGGACCCACCCACCAGCCCGTGGAACACCTGGCCGGCTTGCGGGCCATCCCCAACCTGGTGGTCATCCGGCCCGCGGACGCGAACGAGGTGGCCGAGGCCTGGCAGGTGGCCCTGGAGCGCACCGAAGGCCCCACCGCGCTGGTCCTCACCCGCCAGAAGGTGCCCACCCTGGACCGGACCCGGCTCGCGCCTGCATCGGGCCTGCGCCGGGGCGGGTACATCCTGGCCCGCGAGCCGGGCGAGGGCCTGCCCGAGGTCATCCTCATCGCCACCGGCTCCGAGGTGGCCCTGGCCGTGGAAGCGTGGGAACGCCTGACCGCGGAGGGGGTCCGGGCCCGGGTGGTAAGCCTGCCCTCGTGGGAACTCTTTGAGGCCCAGCCCGCGGCCTACCGGGAGGAAGTGCTGCCTCCTCAGGTGACCGCGCGCGTGGCCCTGGAGGCCGCGGCCCCGCTGGGCTGGGAGCGCTACGTCGGCCCCCACGGTCGGGTACTGGCCGTGACGCGCTTTGGCGCGTCCGCGCCCTACAAAGCCATCGTGCAGCACTACGGCTTCACCGTGGAGCGGGTGGTGGAATTGGCGAAAGCGGTGGGGCGGATGGGCAAATAACGGATGGACAGGAGTACGTAAGATGTCCTGGTGGCAGACGTTCTTTGCTCATCCAGCCTGGATGGAGATGTACGATATCAGAGTCTAAAAAACCGTGATGGGGCGGCTTCGCCGCCCCATCACGGTTTTTGCCTTCACGGCCCTACAAAGTGCTGCAAGGTGTACAGGCGGAAGCGGGCCTTGGGCGGCCCGTACACCACGATGAGCACCTGGTCGGCCTCCGGCCCCAGGACCACGGAGCGTTTGCGGACCTCCGGTCGAACCAATACCCTGGAAGGCAGGGTGCTGCCCCGAGGCAACTCATACACGCCCAGGTACACTCCAGAGCCGCTCAGCCGTATCGTCAGGGTGCTGAAGGGCTTGAAGCGCAAGAAGTAGCGCGCGCCGCTATCGTCCACGGTACCCACCGCGGTGAAAGGCACGTTGCCCTGGCCCATCATGCCCAGGGCGGCCACGGTGAGGGTGAAGTCCGTCGCCTGCCCACCGGCCCGCAATTCCAGGATATTACCGTCCGCGCCAGTATCCACCAGGAACTGCCCACTGACCGTGGTGCTGGTTCGCACTTTGTTGCCGCTGGGGTCGAAGAGCAACACAGTAACATCATCCGCATCGCTTTCCAGAAGGAAGACATACCCCTGAGGCGCCCAGAGCAGCATCTCCCCTTCCGCGCTCTCCTGCTCCACGGGCGGGAAGTCCTTTTCCCAGGAAGGCAGACGGAAGAAGCGACTTTCCCCCGGCCGGAGATGGCCCTCTACCACCAGGCTGAACTGCTCTGGCTGGGGCTTGAGGTTCTCCATCATCCCGCCTCCCCGCAGGCACGAGCCCTCCGCGTAGGCCTGCAGTTCACACGCGGCCCCAGGAGCAAAACGGCACTGCCACTGGCCCTTGGACGTGAAGACCACCTGGCCGTACCCGTTCATACAGGTCTGGGCCGCGGGCGGCAGCATCAGCGCCGTCTCGGGAATCTGGTCCGGGCAGGTTCCCTTCAAGAGGTCGTCCGCGGCGCACACGGTCTCCTCGGTCACCCGGCAGGTATGATCGGGGCCGGGCGCACCACCCAATGCCGCACAAACCACATCGGGCAGCAGAGGCAGGCCGAAGTAGTCCTGGTCCTCGCCCCAAATGGGCGCTGCGTCAGGAGGCTGGAAAATTTGCACGGACTTGCGGGCAATGGTCAGATACCAGGTGTACCCGGCCTCGTCCTGGAAGGGCAGCCGACCGTACACATCGGGCATGGGATTGGGTTCCATTTCCAGCACCCGGTACCCCACTTCTTGAAACACCTCTCGAAAAGTGTCAAACAATTCCTGAGCCTCTTCTTCATCCTTCTCCACGGGGAAGCTCATGCCCCATACCAGGCCGGTGTGGGGTGAACCCAGGTAAGTGAACATCTCCCGCAAGTTGTCGGTGAAGTACGGCGGCGCGACCGGGGCCGGGAGAATGACATCAGAATTGGCCGGAATACGTTCCGGCGTCAGGAGAAGGGAAGTGGGCACGGATTGCACTTCGTAAGTGAGCGCCAGGGTCACCGGAAGCACCTCCTCGCTGAGGGACGTAAAGGTCCCACGAAAGCGCAGGGAAAAGCCCAGCACCAGGTCCTCCGGCCCCAGGAGCAGCCATCCTTCCTCCAGTGTGTCCAGGCGGGTGCGGCCGTACCGGGTGCGCTTTGTCTCCACGTCGTAAAACCAGGTTGGGGCCAGCATACGGTTCAGCACGGCTTCATCGGCCACCGTCACCCGGTAGCGGGTGGCCTGCACCCCCAGCACTTCCTCCTGACCTTCGGGGAAGAAGGCCAGCGCGGCGGAACGTAAAATTTGGGCCTCCCGCAGAAGGTAAACTTCCATCACGTGATGGGCCTGCTCCGGGGCAAGGTCGTACCACGCGCTCCGAAGATGGCCGTCCATCCAGGAACCCCGGCCCATGTTGTGGTAATAGGCCCAGGAGAGGGGACGACCCCCTTCCCAATGGAGGCCGAACAGAGCCAGAAAATCCTCACCCCGGTATTCCGAAGGTATCCAGGCCCGGAAGGGGTCCAGGCGTTTCGGCGTGTTCACCGCGATGTACCGCAAACCCCGTAAAGGCTTGGCTTCCGCTCCGGCGGGGGCCAATGTCACCCGATACGTCGCCCGATAGGCCGTCTGCCCCAATTCCCGCGGGTCGAAAGGAAAGCGCAGCCGGGCTGGCCGATAGGGCTCCGGCGTGGGCGTGAAGGTGGCCGTTGGCACCGCAGTGGACGTGGCCGTGGACACGGCTCCGGCGGCACCCCCTTGGACCGCTGTCGCCGTTTCTTCAGTTTCGGCCGCCTGACGGCAGCCCCCCAGGGTCAGACCCAGGGCCAATCCCACAATGAGTATCAGCAGATGTCTCCGCATGAGACTGCTCCCTCAAGGTTGTGGAAGTTGCGGACGCGCCTTTACCGCTCCTCAATCCCGATGACCGTAATACCCATCTGCCCCGCGATAACGATGTCGAAGACCCGGCTCTCCTTGCTCACGGTGAACACGTAGATGGTGATGCCCATCACCGTCTGTTCGCCTTCGCTCTGGATGACGTACCCCTGCGCATCCAGGACCGCCTGGTACCAGGCGATGACCTCCTCCTTGGCCTGATTCACCTGGTAGACCCCCGGCTCCCCCGCGCTCACCGCTGCGGGCGGCAGGGGGATGCCCGTGGCCTCGTCCACGGAGAAGGACGCGGCTTCCGTAACCTCAGGGGCTGGCGTGCCAAGGACCGCTCCCTCCGGCCCGACCACCTCGATGTCCGCAGCGTCGAAGTCCCAGGCCCGGTAGACCACCTCCACCCGGGCCGGTTGGGTCTCGCCGTCCAGATACAGGGCGCCTTCCCAGGTCAGGCGGGCTTCCTGGAGTATGCCCTGGGACGTGAGCGCGACCTCACCCTGGAAGGTTTCGGGGGAAAAGTACGCGGCCTGGACGCCCAAGGCCTGCCGCAGCCAGGCGGGGTGCAGGGGCACCGCGGCTCGCGGGTCGGTGCTGGTGTAACGGTGCAGGCCCTGGGCAGCACCCTGATACTGCCAGGGCCAGGGGCGCAACAGGGGCGCGGTGGGCGGCAGGTCGCCGGGGAAGGCCATCTGCCACGCCTGGCCATCGGGCTTGAAACGGGGGATAGGTTCCGCCGCGGAAGCGTAAGCCTCGCCGGTGACGTGCCAGCCCTGGCCGGCCACGGTCAGATGGAAGCGGGTGGGGTCGTGGCGGCCTTCCTGGGTCACGTCCAGCAGGGTGCGGGCCTCACCCCGGGTGTTCAGGGTCACGGTATAGCGGCTGCGGTAACTGCTCAGGGCGTAGGCCAGTTCGGGCGGCACGGGCAGGGGGAGCAGGTCCTCCAGGCCGTCCTCGGCCAGCCGCGCGGCCACGTCGTACACCAGGATGCTTCCCTCCTGGGCACCGTAGGCCAGCAGGCGGCCATCGGGGGAAAGCGCGACGGGGACCCGCACCGAACTGGGCGCTACGGGCAGGCCCGGCAGCGCGGTCTTCTTCTCCAAATTCAGGATGAAGATTTGGTCGCCGTACTCGCTGCGGCCGAACAGATACCGACCGTCATGGGAGAAGGCCATCCAGTTCAGGGGGTACGCCGTGCTCCCGCCGGTGAACGCGGTGAAGGGCTCGGCCCAGAGCCAGTGGCCTTCCCGCAGATCCCGGAGGGCCAGGGTGCCGTCGCCCCGGGAGACCGCGAGCAGGCGCCCATCGGGGCTCACGGCCAGGCCCTCGATGCGCGCGTCGTATTCGGGGTCGGCATCGGGCAGGAGTTTCGCCTCCAGGGTCAACAGGTCCACCCGCTGGCCCGTGCGGGTATCCCACACCCCGATGCGGCTTCGGCCCGCGCCGGCATACAGGCGCAGCCCGTCAGGGCTGGCAGCCAGGCTGAACACAGGGCCCAGGCCGGTGCGGTCCAACAGGTGCACCCGCTCGCCCGTGTACAGGTCCCAGATTTCCAGGTCCTCGGTTTCGTAGTTCACCATGGCAAAGCCCCCGGTGGCCGGGAGGGAAACGGGCGGCACCAGGGACTCGAATTCCGGGAAGTCGTCGATGTCTTCCGCCTGGGGGTGCAGGTAACACAGTGTACTCACCACGGGTTCGTAGGGAAAGTCGGTGAACCCACCGTACACCAGGTGGCAGCCCGTCGCGGCCACGGCCATGGCCCGGGCCCCGATGTACGCGCCCGTGGTGCGCAGTTGACGGCGCAGGGTAAAGGTCACGGGGATGTGGTGCTGGAGCGCGTACAGGCCCCGACCGTACACGTCGAAGCCCAGCCCCTCCACGGGGTAAGTCAAATCCAGCCGGTAGCCCGTGCGCTGGCCCGTGCTCGCATTCCAGGTGGCGATGGTGCCGTCGGTCCATACGGCCACCACCTGGTCGGAGGCCGCGTCGTACCCGACCAGGAGCATGCGGCGCTGCAAGCGGGCCTGGTTCGGTTGGAAGACCCCGGCCGGTTCTTGCTCACCGGCTCGGTAGAGGTACAGACTGTGCCACCCCGTACCCACCACCAGGCCCCCTCCCGGGCCGGGTGCCGCGAGATGGGGCCGGATGAAGTTCCGGGAGAAGTGCAGGCTCACCAGCCTGGGGGCCAGTTCTTCCTTGGGGAAAGCGATGCGCCGCTGCAGGGCTTCCCCTTCCCAGATTTCCACGTGAACCTTGCGCTCGTCCCCGGCATCCCGCAGCACCAGGGTCCACTGGCCGTCCTGGGGA